>JAFGDC010000074.1 GCA_016932295.1 candidate division CSSED10-310 bacterium | reverse complement strand
GCCCGCCACATTTGTGCATGGCGCGCCACACCGTCATCGAGATCGGCACCCTTTCCCACCACCGTGAAGTATATGGAACACCCGGTTCGATAGGCATGGGAGAAGTGCGCCATGACGAAGAACCGCGGTGCCAAGGCCGCGCGCACACCACGATAGAGCGCTACCAGCCTGTCCCAGGTGGTCGCCGTTTCCATCGTGTCAACGAAAGAACCACTCTCGTACACCTTCGAGGCATTGTAGGAAACATGATACCGGTTGTTCCACCATTTTTCTGCGGGTGCCGGTCCAACCGGCTCCCCATCCTGCCTCCGGCAGACCGTCATGGCGGTTTCCAGGTCGTGAGCGGTTATCTGGGGATCACCCTCGAAGGTAAGCACCAGCAGGCAGCGAGCTGGCACCAGTGTTTCCAGTCGCCCCAACACTTCCGGATGCGCCAGCAGGGCAGCTTCCCCTTTCTTGTACAACTGCTTCGCCAGGGGTTTGAACAGGCCGCCCAGACCTTCCAGGGAAAAGGCCGAGAGCAGTCCGTCGCCGCGCGCGCGGCTGCCCACCAACATGGTATCGAACTCATCATAGAGTCGCACGGCGGCAGGGGTGGCATCTCCCTGGAGAAGTTCCCTGACGGCCCCTAGGCCGGACTCGATGTCAGGAAACATGGCGGCGGCGAAGCGCCTGCAAGGCGGCAGGGGATGGATGCGGAAGGATGCCCTGGTCACGATTCCCATGGTCCCTTCCGACCCCATGATCAGGCTTCCCGCGTTGATACCGGGAACGGCCGTCACTCCCACGGTCAGATCATGGGCGCGACCGTCCGTGGTAAGCAGCCGCAGTCCGGTGACCATGTCCTCGATCTTGCCATAAAGAGTGGAGAGTTGCCCCGCCGACCTGGTGACCACCCATCCACCCAAGGTGGAACAATACATGGAGGATGGGAAGTGACCCATGGTATATCCCCGGGCATTGAGCGACCGCTCCAACCTTTCGCCGATGATCCCCGCCTCCGCGGTGGCAGTGCAGGACCGCTCCTCCACGGTCAGCAGCTTGTCCAGCCGCTTCAGGTCGATCACCAGACCGTTGTTCACCGGCACGGCTCCGCCGCAAACTCCGGAACCACACCCGTACGGCACGACCGGCACATCCAGTCGCGCCGCCATAACAAGCAACGCTGCCACCTGATCCTCGTTTGCAGGCCACACCACGAAATCCGGCGGCTGCTCGATGCGTCCCCGCCGGATTCGCAGGATTCCGGTAGTGGACATGTCCCGTGCATAGGTCATCCGATCAGCATCACCGGCGGATACCCAATTCGATCCGACAATTCCGACCAATTCCTCGCGCAATGCGCCGCGGTATGCAGGGAAACCTTCAATCCGCATGCTGCCCCTCCATCAGCTCAACCGGGTCCGCCAGAAGCGGGTGGCCTTCCTGGCGGAGCGTGCCGAGCCAGTATAAACAGGCCGGGCACAACACCATCAAACGCGACACCCCGCATCTGGCTGCCTGATCGAGCACCGATCGGCCCAGAACGGCGGCCGAACCAGGCATGGTCACGGCCACCAATCCTCCAGCGCCGCAACAGGGAGTTTCACCAACCGGCCACAGCGCCGTCCATCCCTCCATGCCTGCCGCCTCAAGCAGATCGGGCCAGGAGATTCCATCGTTTTGTCGATCCAGGCGGCAGCCGGGATAGACTCCCACACCATCCATCGAAATCCGGGACGGCTTGAGGCGGGCCAGATAATCCAGGAGCAGATGCACCTCCAACCCGGTGCCTGCCGCCGCTTCGGACAAGTCCTGAAAACCCGCTGGACATGAAACGAGAAGGTTACGGACGCCGCCCGACCACACCTCGTCGACGACCCGCCGGGCCATCCCGCCCGCTTCAGCCATGCCCATCTCGCGATGCATGTGCCCGCAACAGGACTCATCCATGAAGCCGGCGGCAATCCCAAGCCGGGACAGCAGGAACTGTTGCGCGACGGCAAGGTGTGGAAGCCGGCGGCGGATGACACATCCGCGATAGATGACGGTCTGACTTCCAGCTTCCCGGGCGGACCAGGATCCGGCATCCTGACCAGTCGCAGAGATAGAAGGCGGGATGGATGCACCACGAGCCGCCGCGGCCAAAACGCGCTGGAGGCGCTCCGGCGCAGCCGTTGGATCGATCCGGACGGCGATACCCCTGATCTGCCGGATCGCCGCCGTGATCGGCACCTGCCCTGGACATGCGGCCTCACAGCGCCCACACAACAGGCAGCCGAGAGCCGCAGACAGGGCATGGACCTGCTCCGGAAACGAGCGGGATGCGCAGGCCAGCAGTGCCGCAGGACCAGGGAAGGACGGATTACTGCGCAAGGTCACCACCGGGCAGACGGCATCACAGGCACCGCATGCCAGGCAGTTGGAGATTGCCGCGAGCCGCTCGTGTTCTTCAACCGCCAGCGGCCTGATCCTATCCTCGCGGTAATTGGCCAAAAATTTCCTCGTTCCATCCGGCACTGGTTTGAACAGGCCGAGAAACCTGCTGATGACGTGAAGATTGAAGTGCAGAGCCAGGTTCAGCCAGGCCGCCAGCAGTCGCAAGGGATTCATGGCACCGCTCCCCCCGTCTGAGGCACCGGGATTCCAGCCACGAGCCGG
>JAFGDC010000073.1 GCA_016932295.1 candidate division CSSED10-310 bacterium | reverse complement strand
GTCTGCGGGCTGAGGGCGGGGGAGGGGCCCTCAGCCGAGCCATGTACGAGTTCGTTCCGCGGGGTGCCGGACCATGTTCGAGTGACTAAGGGGCAATGAATCATGACGAATCGATCCGGTCGGTCCGCAGCCACTGCCAGTACCAGCATGCGTCCGCACCCACCCGCCTGCCAGTGCCCAATACCGCCGCCCCGGCCAACCCGGCGAATGATGCACGGGCGGGGCCGGCTGCCACGTCCTGGTGACGCATCCAGCTCCACCCCGCCCGTTGCGTGAAACGAGTCACTCAAGGGCGCGGCATGTCACTGTCTTCGCGCCTCTCCTGCAGTCCCGCACAAGCCAGGGAGCGGATCCGGGAGTGCCTGGATACAGCCGAATCATTGACTCCAGGGTTCTGAACTGCTAGGTACATAATTGTGTGAACATGAAATGCGTGAAAGAGGGTCATTCAGCTCAAAAACGACAGCAAGGAGGAGTGTCGATGTATAAGCTTTGGCTTGTCGGATTCATGTGCCTGTTGGGGGGTATTCTGACCGGTGCCGGCGTGACCGCCCAATGGGTGCCGCTGGCGTCCGGGCAACCCGTTGGTCCGGAGGTGTGGCTGACCGGTTGCGATGCCCAGCGCACGGTGTTCGAGATCGCCCTGCCCGGTTTCGATCTTCGTCACCGGGAAGTGGATGGTGAGAAATACGTGGCGGTATCGGTGCCCGATGCGGGGTATGTGGCGGAGGTTGGCAAGCCCGACCTGCCGGCCATCATCGAGTTCATCGCCGTGCCGAACGGCGCCGATGTCTGGACCACCGTGACCGTGTTGGAAGAGGCCGAGTTCGAAACGCCGCCGGTGCTGCCGTTCCGGCGTCCCACTCCGGATCGGCCCGGCGAGCCGGAGCCGGAACTGGAATTCGATCCGATGGTCTACGACGGGAACGGCATGTTCCCGATATCGCTGGTGGAAGCCGGTCCGCCGTCACACATACGCGACGTGCGTTTCGTGCGGACCGTGGTCACTCCTATCCGCTACGACTTCGCCACCGGCACGTTGAAGGTGGCGAAACGGCTGAGGGTCGCCGTGCAGTATCACGGCGGCGATCTGGGCGCCCTGACCCTGTCCCGTTCATTCGAGCCGCTGTACAGCTCCACTTTCGCCAACTTCGAGGCGTTCAAGCGGTTGAGCACGCGCCGCAGCGCCAGGGATATCGACGAATGTACGTATTTGATCGTATGCCACGACTCGTTTGCAACCGCCATGGAGCCGCTCATCGAGTGGAAAACACGCAAGGGTGTCGCCGCCGATATGGAGGTCATGAGCGCTATCGGAACGACCGATCAGGATGTCTGGGACTTCATCAACGATTGTTATCTGAACTGGGACGTTCCGCCTACCTACGTGCTGCTGGTGGGAGATGTGGAATACATCCCCCATCATCCCGGCGTGCCGGATCCATACGGCGGCGGGAATGTGGCCACCGATCACTGGTATACCTGCATGGACGGTGATGATTATTCCGACGTGTTCCTGGCGCGGTTCTCCGTCAAGACCGCCCTGGAAGCGGCCGCCATGGTGGAAAAGGCCGTATCCTATGAACGCACGCCGTTCATGGACGAGACAGACTGGTACGACGCGGCGATGGTGTTTTACGGCCTGGAACGGCCGCAGTGGCTGGAGACCGCCCAGATCATCCAGGGCATCCTGCAGGATGCGGGCATCACCACCACGCTGCTCAATGACGGCGCCCACGGGACCAGCGATGTCGCCGGCCAGTTCAACACGGGCGTGTCCTACGGCACGTACCGCGGGCACGGCGATATCACGGAATGGTGCAATGTCCCCTTCACCAACAGTGATATCCAGGCCCTGACAAACGGCCGCCAGTTGCCGGTGATCATCGGCCCCACCTGCGAATCGGGCCACTACGACGCGGATCTCTGCTTCGCGGAGTGTTTCACCAAGACCGGAACCGCCGCCGAACCATACGCCGCGGTCACCTGCTGGGCATCCTCCAGGGTGAGCTACACCGGGTACAATGACGAACTGGCCAGGGGTTTCTTCAAGGGTGTCTTCTGGGACGGAATCACCAGCTTCGCCGGCGCCACCAACAAAGGCAAACTATACATGTCAGCGGTCTACGCCGGTGATACCTACTATGATGTCGAAATGCAGGAATTCAACGGCTTCGGTGATCCAGAACTGCAGGTGTGGGGCGGCATTCCGCTGGATATGCTGGTGACCTACGACGATGCCGTGCCGGTGGGCTCGGTGGATCTCACGGTCACCGTCACGGATGCGAGCGCTTCACCCATCGAGAACGCCCTTGTGTGCGTCATGAAGGACGGAGAGTTTTACGCCACCGCCTATACGAATGCCACCGGCCAGGCGGTGCTGACCTGTGCCGCCATGACCCCCGGCGATATCTACGTGACCGCCACCGCATGGGGATACACGCCTCATGAGGGCGTCACCCTGGCGCTGGTCACGGGATGCGGGTACGTCGCTCTTGACGACAATCATTACAACTGCGCCGAAACGGTGCTCATCAAGGTCTGGGACGCTGATCTCAACACCAGTCCGGCGGCGGTCGACACCTGGACAGCGGAGATTCACTCCGATACGGAACCGGCCTGGGAGGTCTTCGATATCGTTGAAACCGGTTCCGACACCGGTGAATTCCATGGCACCATGACACTCTCCACCACCCAATCGGGAACCGGCTACCTGCTGGTCAGCCACGGCGATATCATCGAGGTTCACTATCACGACGACGACTGCGACGGCTCGCCGCAGGATGTTTACGACACGGCCGACTGCGATTGCAATGGACCCGTCATTGGGGATGTGGTCTTTTCGGACCTCACGGACAGCAGCGTGACCATCACCTGGACCACCGATGAAGACACCGACACCATGCTGCACTACGGCGACACCGTGCCGCCGTGCCTGGTATTCGAAGGCAGCGGACTGCAGGCCGAGCATATCGCTGAACTGGCCGATCTCATGCAGTGCACCACCTACTATTTCGAGGTGGTAGCGACGGACGCGGTGGGTAACCAGACCATCGACGACAACGGCGGCGCCTACTACAGCTTCACCACGCTGGGCCGCTTTATTCTGCTCGAGGAAGACATGGACAACGATCCGCAGTGGGTGATTTCCGGCGGCGAATGGGAATGGGGAGTTCCCACCGGCGGCGGCGGGACGGCCCACGGCAATCCCGATCCCACATCCGGGTACACCGGTGACAATGTCTACGGGTACGATCTTGACGGGGACTACAACAACAGTATCCCCGCCTTCCACCTGGTCACCCCGCCCATCAGTTGCGCCGGCGCCCAGGGAGTGACCTTCGATTTCTATCGTTGGTTGAACGTCGAAACACCCACCTACGATCACGCGGTGGTCTCGATCTCCACGGACGGCTCAACCTGGACGGAGATTTATCACAACACCGGCGGCGTGACCGACAATGCCTGGGTACCGGTCACGTTCGATGTTTCCGATTACGCGGACGACCAACCCGGCATTTACCTGCGCTGGACCATGGGACCAACCGATTCCGCATATGCGTTCTCGGGTTGGAACATCGATGATATCAGGCTGTCCTACCTGCGCGCCTGCAACGCCCCGAACCTGTATGTCACGGACCACTATCTCGATGATTCGGCGGGTAACAACGACGGCGCCGCCAACCCGGGCGAAGCCATCGTCATGCCCGTGACCCTCGCCAACAACGGCGGTGTGGATGCCACGACGATCACCGCCGTGGCCGCTGACAACTCCACCTATGTCACCATGACCACCGGCGCCACCACATTCCCCGATATACCACACAACGGTACGGGTGAGAGCCTCGCGCCGCACCTGGCCTGGGTCTCCGATCCCGCCACCCCCGACGGCACAATGGTGATATTCACCATCAACTGGAGCAGCACAGAGGGTTCCGGCGTGACCACGGTGACGGAAACAATAGGCGCCCCAATACTGGCGTATTCTCAGCTCATTGTCGATGATTCCGGTGGTAATGACGACGGTATCGCCGATCCCGGTGAACTCATCAGCCTACCCGTTATCCTGCATAATTCCGGTTCGTGCCAGGCCTCCAACACGGTGGCCACCCTCAGCACGGCCTCGGGGGACGTGACCATCCTGGACGGCACCGCAGCCTGGCCACCCATTCCGGCCGGCGGTTCGGGCGCAAGCGATGAACACTTCTCCCTGCAGATCAGCCCCGATGCAGTCGTGGGAACCCAGATTGAGTTCAACCTGTCGATAGCTGCCGATTATTTCACCGGTGAGGACACCTTCAGGCTGAGCATCGGGCTTCTGCCGGCGCTGGTGATCGATGACGGCGGCGCCAACAATGCCGATGTCTTCGTCGCGGCGCTGGAGGGCATGGGTTTCACGGTGGTGGAGGAAACTCCCTTCGACACCGATCCCGGCACCTGGACGGAGTATTCCATGCTGGTATCTTCCGCCGGAATCAACACATCACCCATCAGTATCGAAGTATACCGCACCGCTCTCGAGTCTTTCGTGACCGCCGGCGGTCACCTTCTGATCGAGGGCGGCGAGATAGGGTACGACGCCCTTTCCTATCCCGGCTACACCAGCTTCGCAGCGAACGTGCTTCATTGCAACAGTTGGCACACGGACAACCCGGGCAGCCTGCAGGTCAACATCCCCGCCCATCCGGTCTGCAGCGTGCCCAATGTCCTGCCGACCACCATCGATCACACCGGGTCAGCCGGATACGGCAACAAGGATGGCGTCACCGAGAATCCCGAGGCCAATAAGATCCTGCGATGGAGCAGTCAGTCATATGCCGGCGTGGTGGGGTACGATCCCGATGGCAACCCGCTCAACGGCGGCCAGGTTCTCTTTCTGACCTTCAATATCGCCGATCTCGACAGCGGCGGTCCTGTCCGCGAGCAACTGATCCAGAACTGCGTCTACTGGCTGGCCGGCCCCGGCGGCACCCTGCCCACCCCAACCCCGGTATCCCCCACGCCCACGCCGACCGCCACTCCATATCTGACGCATACACCCACGCCCACCTCGACGCCCACCGCCTTTATACCCACCGAGACGCCGCCTCCCACCGCCACCATGCTGCCCACTGAACCACCCGCATCTCCGACACCGGTCGGCACACCGGGTCCCATCCTGCTCTCCATCAACACCAATCAAAGCATGTACCACGGCGGCGATCGGTTCCTGCTCGAACTGATCACGGTCAACGCCGGTCCAGCCAAGGAGATCGACCAGTACGCGGTGCTCGACGTGTTCGGCTCGTACTGGTTCTGGGATGACTGGACTCCGGATCTCGATTACGCGGTGGTGACCATCCCCGCTGGCAGCCATACCCAGACGCTGCTGGATTTCACCTGGCCGGACGGCGCCGGCAGCGGTGCCGGCATTATGTTCTGGGCGGTGCTCTGCGAATGCGGCACCTTCGACCTGGCCAGTTCAGTGGGTAACTGCGTCTTCGGCTGGGAATGACGGAACAACGTTCCAACTGAATCGGGGCCGCCTCCGGGCGGCTCCGGTTTTTTTAACCTGTTCGGGACAACCCGTCAGCAGGATCGAGAATACAACCGGGGACTTCAGCAGTGACAACCCGTTACCCGTTGTCCGCCCGTTTCAATGCCGTATCGCCCGCAATGGGAAGAGGGGCGCCTCGAAACGCCCCTCCTTCATTCAATGAAAAACCAGTAGTTCCTATCTAATCCCGCGCCGCCTGATACCCAAAAGCGCCGCGCCGAAGAGCAGCACCAGGGCCAGCATGCCGCCGCCGCCCAGGGCCGGGATCGGCGC
>JAFGDC010000072.1 GCA_016932295.1 candidate division CSSED10-310 bacterium | reverse complement strand
TGGGATTTTTCGATGAAGTCGTTTTGGTACCCATCCCGGAGCATCCCGAGCAGTTCTTCCAGGGTCATGATATACCTTCCGGAAAACTCGGCGAAACGATGATGCGCCAGCATGCCGCGCCGGTTCAACTCCTGCGAGAAGGCGCCGATCACCGCCGTGTACCCCTGCAGCTCTTCATCGCCACACGGTTTCATCACCAGGGTCATAAGGTCGTAATCGTCGTTCAATGCCTGTTTTCGGGCGTGTCCTCCGGTCACGAACACCGCCAGTTTGCCTGCATCGATCCTGGGCAGTCCACGCCGCATCTCCACATCGGTCATGCTGAGAGAAAACGCGGTCTTGAGAAATCGATCGGAGAACGTGGTGTAGATCTGATTGACCTCGGCCATGGGGCGGTTCCTCATCAACATCAAGGATGCCCGGGCGAACTCCATATCGAAGAAAATGCCCAACGCCTGCCGCCATTCACTGCGGGACGAGGCGTGGTAGACCCGCGCCAGCATGCTCCATGCCGCCTGGCGCAGGCGCTCCAGGTCACCCAGCCGCGGGATGTCGGCGGCGGGAATCGTGCTGAGCCGATCGATGATACGCATGAAGAAGGGCGAACCGTATCTGAACAACAGCCCCAGGCTACGTAATGCCTGTGTTTCCGGTTTTTTGTCTTCACCCACCACCGCCAGCACCTCGTCGGCGGCTTCAGCTCCCGCCTGGGCGAGATAGCGCCACATGATTTCCGGTTCCAGGTCGAAATGCCTGATCAGCTCCGTGCATTCGGCTCGCTTGATTCGATTGCGAATGCATTGCCGCAATCGCTCTGCGGAGTCGCTATCGTCACGGGCGATGGAAATACCCAAGCGCAGCGTATCTCCCAAGTCACCGGTCACCATGCGATTGAGCATGGTTCTTACGGATTCAGCGGTTTCTTTGCCAGCCATTCCGGCACTGTCGAGGATAGAGCCCATGCGCTGGAACAGGCTGCCGGCATCGTTCCGGTCCTCCACGAGATCGGTCCAGACCAGATCGTCTCCGAAAAACGCCGCATGGCGGCGGAAATCGTGCATTGCGTCCGGTGATTCCCCTGCCGCCAGACCGACGAATACCGAGTGCGTCCGCAGGTGTGACAAGACCAGGTCATTGATCCGCCCCAGCAGGTTCCCGGTCGCCCTGGCGCCGTCATGGTAGCGTGCCAGGAGGTAATCCAGCGAAGCGATGCCGGGCCGCTCGAAATAACCCATCACCGCCGCGATCTGTTGCAGGCGTTCACGAATACCGTTGCGGGACAGGTTGATCAGAGACATGGGAAGGATGGTGATGCGGGTCAATTCGCGGAAGGTGGCGAAGAACCGCAGCAGCCGTGTCCGCTCCGATACCATCCGCCGCCAGGCGATATGGATCTCCTGATCCTGGTGTTCGAGCCAGGGGCCGAGTCGTGACAGGTTGCCCACCAACCGCAACGGTTCGAGCACCTCGGCCTCTGGATCCAGGGAGGAGGCGCCTTGTTCGCGTGGGCATGCCAGGACCGTCAAAAAGTGCCGCATGATTCTCTCGGTGGAGGGTTGAACGCCATCGGCATAGAGTGTCTGGAGGTTTTCGGTCAACTCAGCGGCAATGGACCGCGATCCGGCCAGCCATCTGGTGCCCATCAAAAGGTGTTCGATGGGAGTATGGATACCGTTATGCCTGAGATGGTTCAAATAGTCGGTTTGACGGGCTGCATATCCTGGCATGTTCAGGAAGTTGGCCAGTTTGAAGGACAGTGGAATGGCGTGCCGCATGGCTTCCCGTTCCAGTTCAAAGAGCGCCTGGTCGACCAGGTCCGGCGGCAGTGTCTGATCACGGACCGCGACCAGGTGGATGATGCCCTTGTCCATGGGACTCTGCACCGCCATCAGCGCCAGGTGCTCGAGCAGCTCCGGTCCATGGTAGTGATCCAGCACGACTTCGAAATAGGCGCGCAGGAGATCCTCAAAGCGACCGTGCTGCCTGTGCAGGAATGAATCGTAGGCAGTCTCGTTGACGCCCCGACGGCATTCACCGGCCAGGGCATCCATGGAGTAAATATCACCAAGAAGCCAGCGCAGGCCGAAATAGGCCCCCAGGATGTCGGGTATCTGCTCCCGCGGCGCCGGTGCCTGCCGCAGCAACTCGAAATCCCTCTCCACGGGGCTTATCCACAACCCTGTCTCGGTTCCATCGAGAGTGGAGCTTATTCCCAATCGATCGGAAATGACTTCGCCGAATATCGCAAGATCCCGCTGGATTTTCCGGTAGTATGGGCTGCGCCGCTGGATGACCTGCTCGATGGCATCTCCCCAGTGGTTCACTCCGCCGCTCATCGCTGCCATCCGAAGGCCTCGCGGAAGCTGTTGAGCCCCCATTGCAGGGCGCTTGTGTAGTATTCCTCCTCGATTCCGGCCACCCGCACCATCAGGGCCGACTCCAAGGCGCGTGCCGAAACCACCTCCGTGGCGGTGATGAGCGCTCCAAGTGCGGCGATGGCGATCAGCTCTATCTGGTTTTCATCCGTCGCGGCTTTCTCAAGCGGCAGCACGTACCGGCGTAACTCCCGGTCGGATTGGAGCGGTGCGATACTGATCACGACACCGCCGTCAATCACCTCGTGAACGTAGGATTCGAGCGCCTCAGTGGTCAGCGCCACCAGGCAGGAAAGCTCCGTGGCGCGGAGATCCAGGTGTCGGTCACCAGCCACCACGATGTCGATCCAGTAATCCCGCTCGGTGCACCTGATCCTCGGTTTGCGGATAAAGGTAGCAAACCGGTCCTC
>JAFGDC010000071.1 GCA_016932295.1 candidate division CSSED10-310 bacterium | reverse complement strand
CGGGCGACTTCCTGTGCCCATTCCGCCGGTTCACCCGTCACATAGCAATCGAGATCGAGGTCCACGGCCTGCTACAGTTCTCTGGCCGCTCCCCCGGAAACCAGCGCCAGGCTGGACACAGCCTCGCGTTCCGCGCCGAGGACCAGTGGATCATGCTGATAAAAATCCGCCAGTCTGACCAGTAAATCCTTTGTCGGCAGAGGCTGTGGAAAACGACCCCGCACGCCGATCCGGGCAAACTCGGTTGTATCCTCAAGGCCAAGCGCGGCGGCGGCCGGGTGATTGTTGCCGATCGTTTCGTGTGCATCCAGTGGCAGGTGATATGACAACAGGGTCATGTCATGTTCCAGCAGGATCTTCAGCCGGTCACGATACCACCCCTTGATCACCGGATCATTGTGACGCCATATCAGGCCATGGTGCACGATCACCATGTCGGCGTTTTCCGCTACGGCATGTTCAAACAGCACCCGGGATGCCGACACGCCACAGACGATGCGCTGGACGTCATGTTTGCCCTCCACCTGCATGCCATTGGGACCGTAATCTTCAAACGAGTCGATCCTGAGCAGTTCATCGAGATACCTGGTGATACTTTTCCTGCTGGCCATGGTCTTGCTCCTCGAACAGTTGTTCTGTTTGTGTCCCGGTGCGTGGTGCCTGATGCAGCCGGAAGGTGAGTGGCATGTGAACCGGTGCCGGTGGCTGCTCTCCTCAACGGGCTTTCCATTCACGGGTCAGTCCAGACCCGGCCTTGAGGTTCTGTTCCTCGCCATCAATCCAGATGCGCACCGACTTGGGGTCACCCATCCTGACCGATACCGACTTGGGCACTGTCCAACTTCGCTCACCACCTGCATCCATGAAACCAGTGAAGAGTGCTCCCTGAGGACCCGCTACGCGAAGCCAGACATGTTCCCTGGCTTGAATACGCAGATGAAGGGAACCGCTGGGCGCTTCATCGGGCACTTGGGGGCGCGACGGAGGTGGGGGAGACGTGGGCACTGCGGTGGCGGTAAAGACGGATTGTGCCGCAGTGGGTCCGACCGGTACGGGAGTCGGTTCCGCCATCGCAGGGGCAGGTGTTCGCGTCGGTGAGGGTGACGGTGAGGGAGACGGTGAGGGTGACGGTGTGGTGGAGGGCTGAAGCAACGCCGTATCGGTTTTTTTAAACCAACCGGCAATGCGTTCCGGCATATCGAAATGGAAGAAAGCCACGATCAGTCCAACCACAAGCGCCAGCAGCAGAAGAAGGATGCCGATACCCACCACCAAGCGCCAGGTGGTGTAGGAGCCGGTCTTGTAACTTGACGGAGCCACCAGGGTTGGCTCCACAGCAACCGGCATGTCCTTTTCCCACAGGCGGATGGCGATGTCAGGATTCAAATTCAGCGCCAGGGCGTAACTCTTGATGAAGCCGCGCACATACACCTTGGCGGGAAGACTGTCCCAGGAGCCTTCTTCTATGAAACGCAGATACCGTGGCGGGATCTTGATCAATTCCTCCACCTGGTGCAGCGTCAGGGCCTTGGCTTCCCGGCCTTCCCGTAAATACTCCCCGCAGGTTTTTTCAGGCTGCGGCATGGGGTGATTCATCTGATCAATCCGCCACAACGGTTGTCGAGGGGCAGAGATCGTTGATCACGCATGTCGCACAGGTGGGCACACGAGCCTTGCAGGTTTTTCTGCCATGCAAAATGAGCAGATTGGAAAACCGTGACCACCACTCTCTCGGCACCATTTTTTGTAGATCCAGTTCGATTTTATCCGGTACCTGGTTGGTGGTGAGTCCAAGCCGCCGGCTCAGACGAGTCACGTGCGTATCGACGACCACTCCCGGTATGCCGAAGTGGTTGCCCAGAATGACATTGGCGGTCTTTCTTCCCACCCCCGGGAGAGCCACCAGCTCCTCCATGGTGGATGGGACTTCACCGCCGTGGCGCTCGATCAACATCGAACAGCACTCCTGGATGCTCTTCGCCTTGTTTCTGAAAAAACCTGTCGATCGGATGTCCGCTTCCAGCCGTTCCCGAGGCGCGGCAGCGTAATCGGAAGCCCCCCTGTACCGGGCGAAAAGGGTGACGGTGTCCTGGTTCACCCGTTCATCCGTGCATTGCGCCGACAGGATCGTGGCGATGAGCAATTCCAGCGCCGTGCCATGATGTAGCGCCGTCACCGGATCGGGAAACGCCACTATCAGACGACGAATTATGGATTGTACGCGAATATTCCGCTCCACCAGGGTCTCACGACCAGCCGCCATCGTTCCCCGTTCCTTTGATCAACTCCACTCATGATGACTCGATCGAAACATCATTATATCCCACCTCGGAATTATTACCACCATATTCCACCCGTCGCGATCCCTCTGCTTCACTATTGTGAGAGCATTGATCATCCCCGGCCCGGCTGTTGAAAGGGTATCGCCTGCGGCCACAACCACGGTCCGGTGAAATGTGCGGTAAAACGCCCGAACCAACGGCGGTTGGGGCTGCCTGAGTGGATGTCGCGCATGCACCGATCTACATCTGCCAGTGGAGGCCCCCTGCCACGTGTGATTCCGGGTCAGGCATCCCTCCCGGCAGTATTCCGACCATCGGCCAATGACTGTTTCGGGAGGCGGGGAAGAAAAAAGGCGGACCCCCCAGGGGGATCCGCCTTTCAATCGATTTCTTGAATCAGTTCCAGCCGAAGGTGATGTGGTCCAGATCGCCCACCAGGTCGATGGTGCCGGGCGCCAGGAACGCCGCCCAGAAGGACGCCTCTCCCGAACCGGCGCCGGCCGGCCAGGTGAAGTCCAGAATCGTTTCATTGTGCCAGTCATAGGCAGGCAGGCTGGTCAGCACATAGTCGAGATCCATGGTCCAACTGTCCCAGAAGAAATAGAGTCCGGCGACCTCGAGGATGATGTACTGTTCGAGAGTGATGGCGGGACCGGGATTCACGAACCTGCATTCGAGCAAGAATGTGTCGGCTTCATAGTAGGTGTCATGGTTGAGAGTAAGTTCGATGGTGATGTGGTCGGGCATGGCGGTTGGTTCTGGTGTCGGCATGGCGGTGGGAACCATTGTTGGAACCTGAGTGGGAACCTCAGTAGGTACTTCCGTGGGTACATCGGTAGGTATGACGGTGGGAGTGGGTGTTGGTGTGGGCGTGCGGGTAGGTGTTGGCGAAGGTGTGTTCGTCGGAGTGGCGGTGGGTGGAATGGCTCCGGTCGAGGCCAGCCAGTTGGCGGCGTTGATGATCAGGTGTTCCCGCTGCAATGAGGAGTTTTCCACATACTCCACGTTGAAGGAGAAGAAGACGATTTGACCGCCGTTGGTGGGTGATGTGTCGTCGTCATAGACCACGACTCCCACGTCATTGGCCGAACCGTCCCAGTTGAACGCCGCATCGGCATCGCCGGCCAGGGTGAGTTCGTCCTTCTGGTAGTAACCGGAGCCGCCGACGGTAAGCGTGTCGGGCAGCATGTGGGGAGTGGTGGCCACCGGGTGCGCCGGACTGCTCTTGTGCAGCGATCCGGGTGAATCAGAAGTCCAACCGTTGATATGGAGCACCGTCGAAGCGATAGTGTCGCTCTGGTGGTCATATCCGGTCTCGCCGCCCTCGATCAACAGCCGTCCTCCGGCGTTGACGAAGGTCACCAGCGGTGTTTCCAGGCTCGACGGGATCGGATCAGTGTTCTCCCCCGAACAGAAGATCACCAGGTGGTAATTCAGCCAGGTCGAGGGATCCGTCGCGGCGGCGGTTTCTTCGGTTACCAGGTATCCGTAGGGGGTGATGGCAGTTGCCACCAGGCCCGGAGAGGCGCAACCGCAGTCGTCGATGACCAGGGCCAGCTTGGCGCCGATGGAGATGGAAAAAACGATGGTGGCGTTCACTTCGTTGGAGACCACCTCCAGCGTGAAGGGAATGATGGTGCCTGTGACCGCATTGGGATCGACGTCGAAACTCAGGTCGGGACCGCCACTGGTGCCGTACCCGCCGCCGGCGATGTCGGGGAAGGTCGTATAGTCACTTGTGATGTTCACATCCGTCGACGATGTGCTGAGCGTCGCGGAGATACCCGTGGCGCTTCCGCTGCCTGCGTTCATCAGGGTTAACGGCATGACGATGCTTTCATCAGGATCCGCGATGCCGTCATCGTCTCCTCCGATCGAGTCATCGATGGTGTAGCTGTCCAGTTCGAGAACGGGAGCGACGATCACTTCGGAGAAGCCGGTAGTGCCGGAACCATCCGTGGAAGTCCAGGAGATCACGAAGGGAACGACTCTGCCGTCTTGAGCGGCGGCTGAACAGGTGAACTGGAAGTTGGGCGGATTGTTGACCATCGCGGCATGTCCGGCGATGTCCGGATAGGTCACCGAGGCGTTGGTGATGTTGATGTCAGGGCAGGATGTGCTGAGCGTGGCCTGGATGGTATGGGCATCGATGCTGCTGTTGTTGTACAGGGTGACCGGCATGCTGATGGTCTCTCCGGGGTTGATCTCACCGTTGTTGTTCCCCGCGGAGTCGTCGATCACATGGGATTGGTGCTGCAGGACCGGCACGTCGCAAGGCGCCAGGTAGCTGACCACCACATCATCGATGTTCCACCCGCAGTAGGTCATCGAACCGTCGGTTGGCCCCAT
>JAFGDC010000011.1 GCA_016932295.1 candidate division CSSED10-310 bacterium | reverse complement strand
GGAACATGGGTTACTATATGGTGATCTACCTGGCAGCCCTCCAGGGAATCCCCTCACATCTGTACGAGGCGGCAGCACTGGATGGCGCGAATGGCTGGCAGCGTTTCCGTTTTGTCACGCTGCCCTTGCTCGCCCCGGCAACTTTCTTCATCAGTATCATGTTGATGGTCACTTCCTTCAAAGTGTTCGACTTGATCCTGGTGATGACCGGCGGCGGCCCAGGCCGGGCCACCAACGTACTGGTGATCCATACTTACAACCAGGCATTTGGGGAGTTTAAGTTTGGCTACTCCAGCGCGATTGCGATGGTGTTATTCGTGATCGTCCTGATCCTCACCATTGTGCAGTTCCGCATGGAAGATCGCTGGGTTAATTATCAGTAAGCGAGAAGGAGAACCCAATGATGAAGAAACTATCAGCAGAGAGCAATAAACAAAAGAGGAAGTTCTCCGCCTATCGCTTCAGGATAGTGATGGGAAAAATCCTGAGCTATATTGTGCTGATCGCGCTGGCGGCAGTGATGCTGCTGCCTTTTTTCTGGATGCTTTCCTCATCACTCAAGCTGGACAAGGATGTCTTTCGCTTCCCGATTGAGTGGATTCCGGCAGATCCGCAGTGGAGCAACTATGTAACGATCTGGACGCGAATCCCCTTCCTGACTTTCTTCGCCAACACCACCAAGCTGACGGTGATCATCACCTTCCTCCAGGTCGCGACGAGCAGTTTCGCGGCCTATGCTTTCGCCAAGCTTAAATTCAAGGGCCGGGACATACTCTTTCTCGCCTATGTTGCCAGCATTGCGATCCCCTGGCAGGTCTACATGGTACCGCAGTTCATCATGATGCGGCGGATGGACCTGGTTGATAAGCATCTTTCGTTGATCGTGCTGCAAGCCTTTACGGCGTTTGGCGTCTTCCTGCTGCGGCAGTTCTTCGTCAGCATCCCTGATGAACTACTCGATGCGGCGAGAATCGACGGGTTGAGCGAATATGGGATTTACTTCCGGATCATGCTGCCGCTCTCCAAACCCGCACTTGCCACGCTGACGATCTTCACCGCCGTTTTTGTCTGGAATGACTTCATGGGGCCGCTGATCTACCTCAATTCCGAGTCTGTCAAGACGATTCAATTGGGTCTGCGCATGTTCATCCAGCAGTATTCCGCTAACTATGCCCTGATTATGGCGGCGTCGCTTGTATCGCTGATACCGGTGATCGTTCTGTTTCTCACGTTCCAGCGGTTTTTCATCGAGGGGATCGCCTCGACGGGGATTCGGGGATAGAGGGCGAGCAGCATCGAGCCTGTAACAGCCTGCTCAGACAGCACATGTTCAACCCGATTGGTGGCAACAATCTACAGACCCGCGCCGATCTCCAGAAAGCGGCTGTCGAGCTGTTCCTGCCGCTGAAACCGTATTTCAGTCCGGGCGCGGCACGTGTCCGGCTGGATTACACCGGGGCGATCTTCGACGATCACGCCGCCGAGTTGGAGGGCTTCGCCCGCCCCCTGTGGGGTCTGGTGCCGCTGTCTGCCGGGGGTGGGGAGTTCGCCGACTGGGAGTTGTACCGGCGCGGACTATCCAGCGGGAGCGATCCCGATCACCCGGAATACTGGGGCACACCCGGTGACCGTGATCAGCGGTTGGTCGAGATGGCGGCAATTGGGCTGGCCCTCGCGCTGGTGCCCGAACATACCTGGGAACCGCTGGATTCACAGGCCAGAGACAACCTCGCCCGCTGGCTGGGGATGATCAACCGGGTGGGGATCGTCGATAGCAACTGGCTGTTCTTCCGGGTGCTGGTCAACCTGGGGTTGGCGCGGGTCGGCGCGGCACATGACGAGTCAGCGATGCACGCTGCCCTTGACCGGCTCGAACAGTTCTATCTGGCCGATGGCTGGTATGCGGATGGCACCACTACACAGCGTGATTACTATATTCCCTTTGCCATGCACTACTACGGCCTGGTCTACGCGCAGTTGGCCGGATCGGATGATCCCGACCGGGCGCAGCGGTTCCGTGATCGGGCGAAAATATTTGCTCAGGACTTCATCCACTGGTTTGCTGCCGATGGGCCGGCGCTTCCCTTCGGGCGCAGCCTGACCTACCGGTTCGCACAGGGAGCTTTCTGGGGGGCGCTGGCCTTTGCCGGTGTCGAGGCGCTGCCCTGGGGGGTGATCAAGGGACTGGCGCTGCGTCACCTGCGCTGGTGGTGCCACCAGCCGATCTTTTCAGCCGATGGCACGCTGTCCATCGGCTACGCTTACCCGAATCTAAACATGGCCGAGCAGTACAATTCACCCGGATCGCCGTACTGGGCGATGAAGTTCTTCCTGCCGCTGGCACTGCCCGACTCGCATCCCTTCTGGCAGGCGGAAGAACTGCCCCTGCCGGAACTACCCCGCGTACACCATCAGCCGCACGCCTTTATGATCGTCTGCCGCGACCGGGAGAGCCGCCACGTCAGCGCGTTGACAGGCGGCCAGTCCGAACCCTGGATACGGCACGCAGGCGAGAAGTATGCCAAGTTCGCCTATTCGACCGCGTTTGGTTTCAGCGTGCCGGGAGGACGTCGCGGGCTGACGCAGGCGGCGGCGGATAGTATGCTGGCGGTGAGCGACGACGGCGAAACCTACCGTGTGCGCGAGCGGACGGTCGAGGCAGGATATGATCGGGGGGCATTGATTTCGCTGTGGCGGCCTATGCCCGGCGTGGAGATCAAGACGTGGTTGATCCCTGCTCCACCCTGGCATATCCGCGTTCACCACCTTCGCACCGACCGGCCCCTGTGGAGCGCCGAGGGGGGCTTCGCATTGGATCGGACAGGAGATAATCCGCTCGACCGGGCCGGGATCGAGGAGGCGGGGGAAGGGCTGGCCTTCGCCCGGTATCCGGCGGGGGGAAGCGGCCTGCGCGATCTGCTCGGTCGGCGCGAGGGACAGGTGCTGCGGGTCGATCCGAACACCAACCTGCTGTTCCCGCGAACGGTGCTACCCTCGCTGCTGGACCAACACGCACCCGGAGAGTACTGGCTGGCCTGTGCGGTGTTAGCCGATCCTGATATTGATACCTGGAATGAATACTGGAATCAGCCGCCCAACCTGCCGGATTGGTTGGCAGCAATGTTCGGCGATCCGCATACGGCGAAGTAAGTTTATCCTACTGGAGATACCATGTCCCTTCACTGCCTGCCGAGCTTCCGCACGATCCGCGAAGCGATTTTATCGGCTCCGCCGACTCCGCCCGGTTTCCCGCTTGAAGCGCTGCGCGATCCGCAATCGCTGCGTGAGGCGGAACATCTTGACCGGTTCCTGTCCGGTATACGGGCCGAGGCTAAACGGGCCAGATCGACGCCGATCACGCCGCTGCCGTTCAGCCTTTTTCACCTGTTCGAGACGACCGGCGAGCGGGCTGCCTACGAGCAGGCGTATTTCGACCGCCGCCGCAGGCTGGCCGGGTTGGCCCTCACCGCCGTAATTGACGAGGCGGATGAGAATCTCCCGGCGCTGGCCGACCTGCTCTGGGAAATCTGCAACGAATACACCTGGTCGCTGCCTGCCCATCTGCCGGTGGGAGTAGAAGCGGTGCATGCCCACCGCGTACCGCCGGAGCAGGTGGTCGATTTGTTCGCGGCGCATACGGCCCACGCCCTCGCGGAAGTGATCTCCCTGCTCGGCGAACGTCTTGATCCCTGGCTGGCCTATCGAATCCGCCGTGAGGTAGATCGGCGGATATTCGAGCCGTTGTTTTACGACCCGCGCCATTTCGAATGGGAATCGCTGCGTATGAACTGGTCTGCCGTCTGCGGCGGGTGCGCCGGGATGGCGGCGCTGATCCTCGTTGACGACCGCGAGCGGCTGGCGGGTATGATCGACCGGGTGGTCCGG
>JAFGDC010000070.1 GCA_016932295.1 candidate division CSSED10-310 bacterium | reverse complement strand
AGGGCGACACAGTGTCTTTCAAACTGATCCCGGCACTACCACCGGCAGACAGAGTCCGAGCCGGAATCCTTATGTCGAAACGAAAGAAGCTTCATCTCCCGATCGTCAACCTTGCCAGCATGTCATCGGTATCAACGATTCTCTTTTTCAACTGCGCCGATTCACAACCGATATATGCACCTCTCCGATCTATTCATCCCATGAGAAAAGAAAGGTTGTCTAAGTATTACTACTCGTTCAATGATAATCCTTGAATTCTGGACTTGTTTTGTTTCTCACGGGCTACCACCGCCCTCCCGCCAGTCACGGGCGGGATCATTCGGGCAGCAGTGGGTCAGGCTGACTGGTCATGGTCCAATTCACCGCCGCTCATCGAACCCAGTTGCCGTGAACCGCGCCCCATCAGTTCACATCGATGATTCCGGATATCGATGCACCGCCCCCTCGCCACACCTCTCTCCTTCCCCGGCAGTCCGTCACATCCCGGCCTTCCCCGCCTCACCCTGATCGCCATTCTCACCGTTCAACCGCCGCCCTTCCTGCCCTGCTCATGGCGCTGCCGCGCCGTCGCGAAGCGCTCCTTCGCAACCCTTCTCTCCAACGCGTGATTAACCATGGGTGGTGGATAATCCGTAGGGATGCATCGACTCGCTGCCACGCCGTTCCGCACCATTCGTTCCAATCCATGGATCGCCTCCGGTTCCACCCCGTCGAGTTCCGGTACCCATCGATGTATATACTCACATTCAGGGTCGAACCTCCTTTGCTGGCGCCACGGATTGAAGATTCGGAAGTACGGTTGCGCATCACAGCCCGTCGACGCGGACCACTGCCAGTTGCCGTTGTTGACCGCGGGATCGTAATCGATGAGGTGGCGGGCGAAATGTCGTTCGCCCAGGCGCCAATCGATATGCAGATCCTTCACGAGGAATGATGCGGTGATCATTCTCGCGCGGTTATGCATGAATCCCGTTTGGCGCAACTGACGCATACCCGCATCGACGATCGGGAAACCCGTACGGCCCTGACACCAGGCGGTGAAGGCATCCTCGTCATGGTTCCACCGCACATTGCCGAACGCTTCCTTGAAGGCACCATGAAACACCCGTGGAAAATGGAATCCCACCTGTGTGAAGAAATCCCGCCAGTACAGTTCTCCGATGAGGGCATTGTCGTACCCCAGCGCGCTGGCGGCAGCGTGGTACACTTCCCGCGCCGAGACCGCACCGAACTTCAGGTGCGCTGACAGCCCAGTTGTCGCCTGCCGCGCCGGCACATCCCGCTCTTTTTCGTATGACGTGAAACGCGCCGGGTCATCAAGAATCTCCAGGGCTTCCCGCCGGCCCCCGGTGCGAAACAACCGGCAGTTCGACAGGGCGGCAAGCCCGGCAAGGTCTCCGGCCGGTCGCTCCCCGGCGATCCGCTCGTCATGGAAAGCGGAAAGAGTAGTACTGCGCGGTCGCGGCACCGGCACAACCCGGGCCCGCTTAAAAAACTGCGTATAGACGGTATAGGGGGAGCCGGTCCCGGTAGTGATGCTTCCCGGCGGTTGGAGAAGCGCATCATCAAATTGAAGGAAGCGACGGTTGAACTTGCGGCAGATGGCGTCCATGGCCATGTCCCGCGCCTGGCTGAAGGGCGTGTAATCCCGGTTGCAGAACACGGCATCCACCGGCAGCTCTCGCAACAACCGTTCGAGCACCGTTTCCGCCGTTCCCGCGAACAGGTGGAGGTATCCGCCTCTCGCGCGAAGCTCTCCATCGAGTTCGATGAGGCATCGGGCCATGAAGCTTACCGCGTTGTCGCCTCGATACCGGTTGGCAGGTCCAAGTTGCCGGTCGTCCAGAATAAAACATGGCAGCACCCGCCCGGAACGCGCGTGTGCCTCCATCAGTCCGGTATTGTCCGCCAGCCGGAGATCTCTTCGGAACAGAAACAAGGATAATCGGAAGTCAACCATGGTCACCCCCGTCTCGTGGTTCAGTATTCCCGACGCGACTGATGCACAGTGTATGAGGCGTCGCGCGGGCCCGCAAGGCGTTGCTTAACCGGCGTATCCCGTGACCCAGGTGATGAGGCTCAGGATCACCAGCAGGATGCCGTCGGCGCGACTCAGCCGCCAGCGATGGCGAAGGAGCATGATGGAAACCAGGACCAGCAGTACGAGCAAGAAAAGACTGAAACGCGCCTGTGGATCCACCTGCATCGGGCGCAGCAGGCCGGCGATACCGAGGACGCCGAGAATATTGAAAGTGCAACTGCCGATCAGATTGCCGGCGCTGATGCCGTGATTGCCCTTGAGACTGGCCACCAGGGAGGTGACGAATTCCGGCGCCGAGGTGCCGGCGGCGACTATTGTGGCGCCGATGACCCACTGGGAAATGCCAAAAGCGGTGGCGATGGTCACGCTGCCACAGCGGAGAAGGTATCCGCCCAGGAGAACCGAGACGATGCTCAGCAGCAGAATGCCGAAATCCGAGGGCTGCATCACTCGTTCAGAAAGATCGACATCCTCGCGTGGTTCCTTCAGTGTGAACAGATGGACGTTGTATGCGATAATACCGGCAAAGAGTATCAGGCTTTCCAGACGTGACAGGCGGAGATCCATGAGGAACCACGCTATGGCGATGGTGGCAGCCATCATCACCATGCCGTCGCGCCAGACCAGTTTGGCCGAGGACTTGATGGTACGGATGATGGCCACGCCCCCCATGATGAATCCCAGGTTAAAAATGTTCGAGCCGATCACGTTGGAGACAGAGATGTCCGATTGGCCACGCAGCGCCGCGCCAATGCTGACGGCGAATTCGGGAACGGAGGTGCCGAACGCCACCACTGTCAAACCGATGATCAGTTGGGAGATGCCAAGTCCGTATGCGATCCGCGAGGAACTGTCCACCAGCAAGTCGGCGCCCTTCCAGAGCAATACCAGGGCGGTCAGGATATAGATGACGTTGATCGTAATCATGCCTGGCCGGTCCCGTGGTCGAAACACCGGCGCTTCGTCGGCCGCTGGTAGAAAGTGACACCACCGATGGTAGTGGCCGCCAGGATGTGCTTCTCCAGCAGGCGATCCACGATCTCCCATCCTGCATCGCAACGCGCCAGGAGTGATCGGACGGCGGACTCCCGCATGGGATGCACCGCGGTGATTGCGAGGAGGTCCTGTTCGGCGTTACCCGTACTACCGAAATCATCGGTTTCCGGATGGAGCAGACATTCCACATTCTCCACCGCGGCTGAAAATAGCTCGTGAGCCCTGGCAAACCGCTCCCTGGAAGGCGGCCGGATGGTCTGCATCAAAGGCGGTCGGATGGGAGCCGCGAGATAAGCGCAATCCGGCCGAAGCCGGCCTAACAGCCGTGCGACTGATGTCACCTGTCCCGGATCGTCGTTGAAGCCGGCTACCAGCATGGTTTCAGTTGCCAGGAAGCCATCGTATTCCAGGACGAACCGCTGGATTCCCGTGACCAGGCGCGGCAAATCGAGGCGGCCGTGGGGACGGTTGAGCCGGTGCCAGGCGACCGGATCGAGCGTATCGATCTTGACCGAAACCCAGTCGGCGGCCGCCAGTTCCGAACGAACACGGGGATCATCCAGCAGCGTGGCGTTGGTGATGACCGCCACCTTCGGACCCAGTGTTTTCAAACCGATGATGAGTTTCCCAAGGTTCTTGTCCAGGGTGGGTTCACCATCCGGAACGAGGCTCAGATAGTCGACTTGTTCCCGCCGCTCGTCCGCCTGCCGCAGACGCGTGCGGGCTTCTTCGATGAGATCCTCCGGTGGATAACACGCGCGACGGGAGAGTGTCATGGTGGTAGTCGCCCCAACCTGGCAGTACACACAAGCATAGGTGCACATCTTGGCTGGGATGTTGTTGATGCCAAGGCTCCTGCCTAGGCGTCGCGACGGAACCGGACCGAATACCTGCATGACACTTCCACCTCCACTTGCCGCCTCGTACGCCGGATGGGCGGGAGGCAGTATACTAGTGCCGGCGGATCGAAATGTAAAGTGAAGCGAAGGTAATCAGGAATGCAAGCACCGCGCGCCCGTTGTCGCCGCTCCGATTACCGTGAACAGCCGCCTGCCGCCGGCATTTCCGGTATCACTGATCAATGCGTCGGACCAGGCACCGGTCCTGCGGCGCAGGCATCCCGTCCGTGATTGGACGAAAGGGAACGCGGCACACGCACCGGCGTTACACCGCCGCCGGCGTTGTGATAGAGTGCCAGTCAAACCTGCACCGGCGAGGCGTTTATGAACGGCGGTTCGAACCGCGACCAGAAACGATTGCGATATGTATTCGGCTTTTCTTCGATGATCGTCGCGTGGTCGCTCGTGTTGCTCTACGCGCACCTGGCTGCCGGCGCGGTTGCGCTGGGCGGCATCGAAGATTACATGCAGCGCGCCGGTGTCTATCTCGAACATTTGCGACAGATCGGACTGCTTACCCTTGCGGCAGTGCTGGCAGGTTTGGGCATGGGCCTGACCGTGCCACTCCCGGACCGGTTTTCCACGGGAGTCACCTTTCCCTGGTGGGTTCGGTCCCCATTGCTTGCCATGTTCCTCGGCTGGGCGGCGGCGGTGGCCTACTTCGTCATCGGTCATACTCCGCGTGTCTTCGACTCGTTCAATTATCTCTTCCAGGCGCGCAACTTCGCCCTCGGCCAACTGTACGCCTCCATCCCGCCAGCCCGAGAGCTGTTCCAGTTCCCCTTCATCATGATGTATAATGGTCACTGGTTCGGATCGGTATATCCAGGGCACAGCTTCTTTCTTGCCCTCGGCATCCTCGTGGGACTGCCCTGGCTGGTCAATCCCGTCATGGCAACACTGACCCTCTGGCGCACTTACAGCCTCGGCCGCCTGCTCTTCTCTCCCGCCACCGCCGTGATCGCGTTACTTTTAGGGGTGCTCTCTCCGTTTTTTCTCTATCAATCCGCCATCTTTATGTCCCATCCCACCGCCGCGTTTCTTGTCTTGTCGGGTGTCTACCACTATGCTCTGATTGTGAAAGGCCAAGGCCGGCGAACTGCAGCCTGGTCATGCGGTATGTTCTGGGGATTGGCCTTGGTCACCAGGCCCCAGGCTGTCTTCTGCATCGGCTTGCCTTTTGCGTTGCACGGACTCGTCATGATCCGCGGGAGACACTTCGGGTGTCGACGGGCGCTCATCATCGCCTCCACAGCCGGGGTCTTCCAGTTGGGATTGTTCATATACAACGCACGGGTAACCGGCAATCCCATGGACAATCCCCGCTACCGGGTCAGTCCGTACCGGCGGCTAGGATTCGGGCCCGACATAGGTTACCCGCTGGCTGACGGGAGTTACAGCGGGCACACCCCGGGCAAAGGAATCGCCAACACCAGGCTGAACCTGGAATTGCTCAATGCCGAATTGTACGGTTGGGGCGGTGCGTTCATCTTCGGCCTTCCGGTCCTGCTTGTAACCGCGTCGGTACTCGACCGGCGCCGCACCTCCTGGGACCTGCTCATGTTCGGCAGTATCCTGGCCACCGTCATTCTTTACATCGCCTACTTCACTCCCAGTCCCAATTTCGGTCCACGGTACTATCTGGAGGTGGTTCCTTTCATGCTTCTGCTCACCGCCAGGGGCTTGGCAACAATCACCAGGGGACTGACGATCCTGTTCGGTCACATCTGCACCCAACCGGCGCGGCGCGCCTCCGCCGGTGTCCTGGCCTCCATGGTCCTACTTTTTTTTGTCTCATTCTGCGTGGTTCGGCCGCGCCACTCGATCCACTACGGTATCCTGCCCCCCATAGCCCGGGCCGGGAACATCCCTGGCCTTGCCGAACTCGATCAGGCCATCGTCATGGTGTCGCCGCAGTTGTTTCTCGCCAACGTGTTCACCTGGAACTCACCCAACCTGGATACGCCCGTCATATATATTCCGGAAACGTCACGCGAGAAGCTGGGAGAACTGCTTGCGGCATTTCCCGGCAGGGTGGTATATCGGCTTGACTGGAACTTTCAATCGCGATCCGGACGCCTGGTTCTGTTGCAGCCGGGACAAGGAGATCCGCCATGAGGCGCAGGCCGGTTGTTAACCTCGAAGCGGTGCTGCTCATCCTGTTGGTCATCGCCAATCTCGAGATGAACTTCACCCTCTTCTTCGACAATCTCGATCATTTCGATGCCATGCGCTATTTCCCCACGCTCGGCAAGCTGATCCTGCCGCACGGCGACCTCAATCCACTCATCATTCTCGGTAAAAAGTTCACCCCGATAAAGTTGATTTTACGCTCGACCAGCATCTTTATCATGCTCTGCTACCTGCTGTGTGATCGCCTCCTGCGCGGGCGTATGGAAACGATCCTGAAGTGGCTCTTGCTGGCAGCGCTGTCTTTCTGCCTGGTTCTCCTGCCCACCGGCCTGACCATCCTGGCCCGACAGCGGGGAGGACATCACGAACTGGCGCATGACGGCGGTACCATACAGGTGGAGGAGGCGGTCAAGATGGTGCTGCGGGGCCGCAATCCCTACCGTGAAACCTATCACGGCACACCACTCGAAGGCTGGCGGGGATTCACCAATAACGCGGTGTATCACTATCCGTACCCCCCCATGAGCTTCTTGCCGTCCGTGCCCCTGCATCTCATTTTTCATAGGATCCTTGGTTGGTTCGATCAGCGAATCGCCTATATCATGTATTACCTGGCGGCGATTGCGGCCGGCGCGGGGTTGGCCAGGAACCCCGTCGGGCGGCGCTTGATCGCCATGTGGCTGGCCCTGAATCCGCTCATGAATCACCTTTTTACACTGGGGAGCAATGATGTGGCGCCTGCCCTGTGGCTCCTGTTGGCATTGGCGGCGTTCCAGCGGGGCTGGTACGGATGGAGCGGCGTCTGGCTTGGCATGGCGGCCTCCACCAAGCAGTTTGCCGTGTTCGCGGTACCCTTCATGGCGGTAGAATTGATCCGCAGGCATGGCCTCACCGATCGACGGCATGTCCGCTTCTTGCTGGGAGTTTTCTTGTTGCTCGCCGCGGTGAACCTGCCCTTGTTCATCGCCTCTCCCCGGGACTTCATCCAGGACACGGTACAGTACGCATCAGGCGGATTGCCGACCAGCTATCCGATCCAGGGATTCCATGGCTATGGATTCGCATCCTTGTTGCTGTTCCTTGGCATCGTACCCAACGGCAATGTCAACTACCCCTTCTGGCTCTGGCAGGCGGTCTTCTGCCTGCCGCTGACAGGACTTCTTCTCCACCGCCAACACCGGAACGGCGGTGTGCCGGCCATGCTTACTGGCTTTTCCTATACTCTGCTCGTGTTCATGTTCTTTTCTCGTTATCTGCATGGCAATTTCCTGGCTTTCATCATCATCTGGCCATGGCTGGCCTGGATCGGCGCAGGAGAATCGACCGCGCCGGAGGATGTCCCATGTGCGGAATCTGCGGATATGTAGGAAACGGCAACGCAGTTCAACTGGAGCGTATGATGGCCGCCATGGTCCATCGCGGCCCGGATGACAGCGGTCGATTCATCGCCGGCGAAGTGGCGCTTGGTATGCGGCGCCTCAGCATCATTGATGTGGAGGGCGGCGGACAACCGATCACCGACGAGGACGGCGGTGTGGTGGTGGTGTTCAACGGTGAGATATATAACTATCGCGAATTGCGTGATTCCTTGCTGGAGCGCGGTCACAAGTTCACCACCAGAACCGATACCGAAGTACTGGTACATCTGTACCAAGAATATGGCGCGAATCTCACCGAGCACCTGCGCGGCATGTTCGCGTTCGCCCTGTGGGACCGCGCCGCCCGGCGCCTCCTGCTGGTCAGGGATCGTCTGGGCATCAAGCCGTTGTACGTAGTGGAACGGCCAGGTGTGCTGTTCTTCGCATCGGAATTGAAGGCACTGCTGGCCGCGGGGGTGATCGAGGCACGCCTGGAGCCGCAGGCGGTGGCATCCTATGCGAGTTTCCCATGCGTGCCCGCGCCGGCCACCATCATCGCCGGTGTTGAAATGCTGCTGCCGGCTCACCTGCTCGTGTATGAGAACGGCGCCGCCAACCGTCTTGAGTATTGGCGCCTGCGTTTTGATCCCCCTACGGGCAGCGGTGATGCACGGGAGTACATCCAACGGACCAGGACCCTGCTGGAGGAATCAGTGCGCTTGAGGCTTCGGAGCGATGTGCCGCTAGGCGCGTTCCTGAGCGGTGGGATCGATTCCAGCGCCGTGGTGGGATTGATGGGCACGTTGCTGGACCGGCCTGTGAACACCTATTCGATCGCCTTTACGGGAAAGGAACCTGAATTCGCCTGGTTCAATGAATTGAGCCACGCGAAAAAAGTGGCGGAGTGCTTCGGCACCAATCACCAGGAGATCGTCATAAGCGGCGAGGACATCCATCGCAAGCTGGCACGCATGGTGTGGGCCATGGATCAGCCGTCCGGAGACGCGCTTCAATATTACCTCGTCTCGGAGTTGGCCGCGCGGGGGGTCAAGGTGGCGTTATCGGGCACGGGCGGTGACGAAGTGTTCGCTGGCTATGAATGGTTCAAGGAACTGCGGTTTTTGAACAGGTTGGACAGAATGTACGACCGACTGCCCTGTTCTTTCCGAAACGCGCTTCGCCGCATGCTCTCAGGAGCACCCCCAACCATGCGTGCCACCCGGCTGTTCAGAAAAGCCGGTACCTTCACCAGGGGTACCGGTTCCTTCGCGGAACGATACCGGCTCAACCGCCGCATGTATCGACGGGAGGAATGGGACCACCTTTTCAATCCGCGTTTTGCCGCTCAACTGGACAACCAGGCGCCTGACGAGATCGATCGGTACGTTGGCGCGACCGAAAACTATGACATCGTCGATAAAGTCTCTTTCCTGCAGATCAAGACCGACCTGGTGAACCTGCTCATCCGCGACCAGGATGCGGTGAGCATGGCGCACTCTCTGGAAGTACGACTGCCGCTCATCGACCATGTCCTCATCGAGTTCATCGCGTGCACACCACCACATCTGAAGCTCCACGGCAACATGGAGAAATACATCCTGCGGGAAGCGGTGAAGGACATCCTGCCTGCAGACATCGCCGGTCGGCGCAAAAAAGGGTTTATGTTCCCCATGCATCTATGGATGCGGAACGAGCTAGCGCCGGTGGTGGATGGCTGCCTGAACAGGGCGTCGGTGGAACGGCGCGGCATCTTCAACTGGGAATTTGTACGCTCCCTCACCGCGCGTTTCGAGGCGGGTAAGGAACCCTTCTTCAAAGTGTGGAACATGGTCGCCCTGGAACTCTGGTGCAGGATGTTCCTCGACCGGACCGGCATGGGACCGCCTGACTTCCCGACCGCGGAACTGGTGGCTGGACGTCACGTGTAATCACCAGGAAAACCGCCGGCCACTCTCCTGTGGCCACTTTCGATCGAGCCAACGGACTTCGAGTTGATGGCAATTGTTTGACAGGCGACTGTCCGGGGAATAGGCTGAATCCCTGCTGAAATCAGTCCGGTGAGGCAGGAGAGGCGGCCTGGCCGGCTTCCGGTCACGCCCCAATACCAGGCAAATCCGCTGCGAAAGGATGGCTTATGAGACAGTCATTGTCAGTCATACTCACGCTCCTGGCCGTCTTCGCGATGCTGCCGGCAGCTTTCGCGTATACCACAATCGAGGGGAAAGTCGAGGATCTCAAGAGTGAACCCGTGCACGGCGCCGTTGTCCGCTTGATAGACAAGAACCGCGGTGAGCATGACAAGGTCATGAGCAACAAGAAGGGTGAGTTCGAACTCAGGAATATTCCCAACGGGTTGTGGTTTGTGGAGGTGACCAAGGACGGCTACCAGAAGTCCGAAGTCCGGCTGGATCTCGACAACATCAGCGGAAGCAGGACGGAAACCCTCGAAATCACGCTGTATCCACCCGCCAGTGATCTCGGCGGCGGCTTGGCGGCGCAACTGTATCTGCCGCCCGGAACGGCGATGGACAGGGAGGCGGTGAAAGCCTTCGAGTGTGGCATGAAGAAAGATGAGACAGGAAACTACAAGGATGCGTTGGAAGAATTCGACAAATCCGTACGGATCGATCCTTCCTTCTCCCGCGGGTACACCTTCATCGGCATCGAGCAGGAAAGACTCGCCATGCGGGACAAGGCGAAAGAAGCGTTCGAAAAGGCTATTTCGTTGAATCCCAATGACCCCATTCCGCGGGTTAACCTGGGAGGAATACTGAACAGCGAGAAGGATTACGACGGCGCGATACGACACCTGGAAAAAGCCGTGGAACTTGATTCCTCCATCGCCAGGGCCCACCTCTATCTCGGTCAGACCTATTACAACAACGGCCAATACGAGAAGGCGGTTCAACCGCTGCAGACTGCCGGTTCCCTCGAACCGGACACCTTTCCGATGACCTTTGGATTACTTGGCAACGTTTTCTACAAACTTCAGGATTACCGGCAGTCACGGGCAGCCTTCAAGCGGTTTCTCGAGCTGGATCCGAACAATCCCAACGCCGACAAGATCAAGGGCACCATCGAATCCCTGGATCAGATGTTAAGCTCACAACCAGGGCAATGAGGATGTCGGGAACTCGCGTGAAATCATGTGGCTGGAGTCATGGAGACGGCGCAACCGGACGCCGGATGGCTTCCGGAGCGACATCGTTGGGACGGTGGTGAAATGCGCTATGGGTTCATGAACCATCCGGCGCAACCACTCGAGGATCAACTGCGGTTAGCCGCGGAACAGGAATTCGACTTCATCGATTTGACCATCGAGTCGCCTTGCGCCGCGAGGGAGTCGCTCAATGCTCCCCGGTTGGCCCGCATGCTCGAGGACCTGGGCCTCGGCGTGGTCGGTCATACCGCCTGGTACCTGCCCATCGATCTGCCCTTCCCTGGCATACGGAAGGCGGTTGCCGAGGAACTGGTCCAGTCCCTGGACTTCTTCCGGGAAGTGGGTGCCGACAAGGTCACGGTGCATTTTCTGCCACGCCTGCCCGAGCACATCTTTCCACCAGAGACGACGGCCGCTCTCATGGTGGACACGCTGGCGCCGGCGGCGGCTCATGCGGCGGCGACCGACATGCGGCTGATGATTGAAAACGGCCCCATGACACACCGGCGTATCGCCATTCTGCGCCACATCTACGGAGCACTCCCGTCGTTGTTCTTCCATCTCGACGCCGGCCACGCGTACCTTAATTCGAACGGCGCCATGTTCCACCAGATGCTCAAGCGCTTCCGCAAGCGCCTCATTCATGTGCATGTGAGCGATAACTTCATGAAGGATGACCTGCATCTCCCCTTGTTCGCCGGCGCGCTCCCCTGGCGCCATATCTTCAAATCGCTCCTCAGGATAGGCTATGACGATACGATTACGCTTGAGGTCTTCAGCCGTGATCGGGAGTATTTACTGGCGAGCCGGCGAAAGGTACGGCGGCTGGTGGAGAAACTCAGAGAGACCGAGTGAGCGCGGCGATTCGCGTGGATTCCAGCAGTTGCTCCCACCATGACCTGGATGGATAGGAACGCGCCAGCAAGAGCAGCGATGGCGTGATGAACAGGATGAACCAGGGCAGACCGCCGGTCATGAGAAAATGCGCCAGACCGCAGAGCGCTGGCACCTCGGCCGTGACCAGTTGCTTCAGAAAATTGGATTCGACTGTCTGCAGAAATGGTTCCGCTCCCTGGGACCACACCGGGACCAGCGCGGCGCCGGTCAATCGCCTGCGCAGCAGCAGGGATGCCGTCACCGCCAGGGCAGACATGATCAATAAGCCGGCGGTCACATACACTGCCTGCCCGCTCGCAAGATCCATGTACCCGGAGAAATCGTCGGATGCTTCTCTGATCATCATGACAATAGCGCTGTAAATCAGAAGGGCGAATATAAAAGTGAAGAAAAAGGTTCTGACGAGTGTGTACGACGTTTCGAAACGGGTAGTTGATTGTTCCATCGATGCCTCCATGTATGTTCAGGATAGTCAGGATGATGGACCGGCGTCAACAGTTACCACCGGAGTGCCGGCGACATGTAGTGATGGATCTGAATCCCTGGGGAGGGGGTTCCGCAAGGAACTCCCATCGGGGTCGTACCCGGAATCTTGTAATCTTCGCTGCGAATCCCCCACCGACCTCGTACCCGGAATCCCGTACTTGTCGCCACGAAGCCTTATCGGTCAAGGCGTTGCAACAGCTACTTTTTCAATCAAGTCGATTCGCCGTTTTTGACGGGCACTGGGCTCCATGGACGGAGCTGTTACCCTAAAAATGGGTCCTCCATGCCTGCATGACACCCCGCCCAATCATAGGCGGTGGATTTGAGCGTTGCGAGAACGCTTGACAAGCCGCATCTTTCTGGGTAGGTTACGGTGGTTTTAGAGGAGGAGTCATCAGTGCCACACCACAAGTCAGCAGAGAAAAGGTTGCGTCAGAGTAAGACGCGCCAGTTGCGCAACGTGGCTCGGAAGAGCCGGTTGAGAACGGAAATAAAGCACTTCCAGGCAGCGCTGGAAGGAAACCAGTTGGAAGAAGCGCAGGAAAAGTATCGGTTGGTCACCAAGCTGCTGGATACATGCGCGGACAAGCTGGTCATTCATCCAAACAAGGCTTCGCGCACCAAATCCCGTCTGGCGCGCCGCCTGAACGAGCTGAAACCTACCGAGTAACCGGCGCCGGGCAGCCGACTGCACGACGGGTTTCAACCGATCGAGGCGGTCGAGTGGGGAAGCATCGATGGTGCCTCCCAACCGGCCGCTTTCGTGTGTACATTGTCCGCTGCGGGGCGATTCATGATCGGTGACGATCGATAGCTCAGCGGGGAAGAACCCCACGCAGGTGAAAGAGAATTCGATTATTGCGTGCTGCGCTCTCGAGTGCTGGCGATCCGGAGCGCCGGCTGTTAAGTGGGGGCCGTATAATCCACCAATCCACGGTCATCGTCGCGTTGCGACCCCGAAGCGTTATACATACACACTCGTGTCTCGCCTGGTGGCGATAACGCGGCGACACGGGCCGGTCGTACTCGTGGCCTGTTGCAGCCGCGGAACGCACGCTGGTGAGTTCCTTCACTCATTATCTTCCTTGTCATGTTCTTTTTCCGCGTTGCACCACCACAAAGGTTATAGCCTTTCGAGATACAAAACTAATCAATGGCGGCCCGTGATGAGACGCTCCTCTCACCAAGCCGGCATCGGTTCTGCATGACACAACTCATGCCTTGCGGGACGGGGAATGCGGCTGGAAGCAGTATCCGCATAATGCGCTGTCAAGCCAACCTGAAGAAAAATGCGGCTTCAACGCATACTCACGTGATCTGGCGGCGCCGTACGCGCCGCCCACCGGTAGGCGCGATCAGCAGCCGAGCAGCCGCTTCACAGTCTGTTCGAGGAGGGGTGACACATCCGGTTTATGCACCACCGCGTTGGCGCCGAGATCCAGTATCTCCTTCTCCAGATCAGGAGAATCGAGCCGCCCCGACACGACGATGATGGGGAGTGTCTGCTTATCGTATATCTTCCGCAAGGTTTCGAGTAACTCCCGTCCATCCAGGCCGGGCCGCTTCAGATCCTGGATGATAATCGCGGGGCGCTGTCTTTCCAGTTCCTCCATGGCTTCCCTGCTGCAGGCGGTCGAGATGATCCTGTAACGTTCCCTGCCCAACCGTTCGAGACACTCCTCGACGATCACTTCAAAGATCTCGCGGATCATGGGATCGTCGTCTATGATCAAAACCGTTTCAGTGGCCGCCATCAGAAACCTTCCATAATAATACTGACCAGGGAGGAGGCGAAATCCTCCGCGGCTTCCTCCCAGGCAGCCTGTTGGTTGTCCCGGCTCGAGGAGAGCTGTTCCGTCACGAAATAGTCTTCCATGAAGTAAAAATCGTCGTCTTTCCAGTAGTTGCGATTTTTCACGCGATCCCTGAACACGACCGCGGCGGTGATGGCGATCTTGTATTCCGTTATCTGGTTGTTCTTGTCGGTGAGTGGCTTGTATTCGTAGTGCTTGATGACACCCATGAGCACGGCGTCGGCTTCCTGTTCGGTCTTGACGAGCGCAATGCTGCCATGCCGCTCGAACTCCTCGATGACCGCATCGGAGAGGATGGTTTCGAGTCCATGCTGGTAGGTGGCGTTCTTGAAGTTCTGGATGGCGACGTTCTTGATGTGGTCAGGCAGTGAACTGCCTTTACCAACGAGAGTATAGCCGCAGCCGGCGGTGAACAGCAGGCACAGCATGACGGTCGGCACTGCCGGCGGCCGGTGGCACCGCACCCGCTCGCAACTGGCCGCCAGGTTATTTCTGAGCGAAGATCCTGTCCTTGCCATCGTTCACCTTTCGGGCAGCATGTTAATACAGCAGGTGGAATCCATCAAGGGCATCGCCTCTGCTCCCCGCCTGCATTTCCCGCGGTGGTCATTGGCTGCTCCTGAATGGTCTATTCAGCATGGTCAGACAGCCGGCACCCGGCGATGGCAACTTCCGCCATCGTGGTGAATCGTGGTGATGAGGAATAGTGGTGCTGTTTCGCGAGGGCACTGGACACCACGCGTGGCGGGGGATTGTGGATCGCTATGGAAACGACGGTTTCAACCGATTGACGGGTGTGAGGTATGTCTGTCCGGTCAGGAAGCTGAATGCGCGGCTGGGGGGCACCCTTGCGCTGGCACCGCGGCATCCGGACGGTACCTGTGAGAAATCGATTTAGTGGTTCAGAAACCGGCTTCGCACGCGATCCTGACCGCACCCGCCCAATGGTCGCACAAGAAGTGTCGATGGTGATCAGCCAAGCAATTCTCTCTGGATGTCCTTGATCTTTGCGGTGCGCCGGGCGGTTTCGCCTGGCGCTTGGGTGAGAGTGAGCGTGCAGATCGAACCCTCTGCGGCGCCTTCGGGAAGGAGTTCGACGGGCACGGCGAAGGAGCGTCCGTTTATTTCCAGGTACACCATGGATCTTTCGATCCGTTCCACTACGACATTCGTTGATTGAATCATTGTTTCTCCTTTTGCACCTGTGTACAACCGGGGGCCTGGGGCGGTGTCATGCCGCCTTCCGGCGGTGCATCCGGCATCCAGAGTGTAGCAAGGTAACGCAGAAAAAAAAAGAACTTGCATGGGAGCCACTGAGATGGTAGAGTCGCGAACTTGGGTATTGGGGAGTGGGTGAACACCCACTTTTTGTTGTACCCTGTTTCGAGCGCACGGGAAGGAGTCAAGTGAGCTTGAAGGTTACGGAAATAATTGAACGGCTGGCCGGGCGGATCCTGGCGGAACGGTCTCTCGAGCTTGTGGACGTGGAGTTCAAGCGAGAGGGTTCGCGCCGGGTGGTGCGGCTGTTCATCGACAGACCTGACGGTGTGGGCATAGACGATTGCCAGTGGGTGAGCGAACAGCTTTCAGCCGTGTTGGATGTGGAGGATCCGATACCCCACCGGTACGTGTTGGAAGTATCATCGCCGGGTGTTGAACGGCCGTTGAAAAAGTCGGCAGATTTTGAGCGTTTCCGCGGCCACAAGGTTCGCGTGAAGTTATTCTCCGGGTATCAAGGCAGCAAGGTCTGGAGTGGCACACTCCTGGATCGGGACGACGTGGAACTCAGGCTCCAGACGACCGAGCCGGGTGAAGTGAGGATACCCGTGGATCTCGTTTCCGCCGTGAATCTGGAATTCCAATTCCCCTAGACATCAAGGAGAACCATCATCAGCACCGAGTCCGATCATGTGAACTTGCGACCGCGGTGGATCGATGCAAGGAGGCGCTGCTCATGAAAACCAAGAAAGGCTCCGAAGGCGAGATACTGTCAATTATAGAGCAGATCTGCCGGGAGAAGGGCATAAGCACCGATGTGATGATCGAGGCCATAGAGATGGCCGTATCCTCGGCTGCGAAGCGGCACTTGAACACGAACGAAACCATCGAAACCCATTTCGACCGGCAGACCGCGGAGATGGAAATCGTTCGTGTCAAGCAGATCGTGGAGGCAGTAGAGGATCCCGACAACGAGATGACGCTGGAGCAGGCGCGGCAATACGGCGACCAGATTGAATTGGGGGATCAACTGGAAATCCCCATGCAGTTCGATGGACTGAGTCGCATTGCGGCGCAGACGGCCAAGCAGGTGATAGTCCAGCGCATGCGGGAAGCCGAGCGCGACATGATCCACGATCATTACTCGGGTCGCGTGGGACAACTGGTGAACGGCTCCGTTCAGCGGGTGGAAAAAGGTAACATCATTGTCGACCTGGGGCGCGCCGAAGCAGTCCTGCCCAAGAAGGAGCAGTCGCCGCGAGACAGCTATCGCCGCGGCGAACGCATTCGCGCCTACTTGATGGAGGTCAACAAGACGAGCCAGGGTCCGCAGATCGTGCTGTCCCGGACCCATGCCAATCTGTTGCATCGCCTGTTCGAGATGGAGGTTCCGGAGATTTACGAACGCGTGGTGGAAATTCGCGGCGCGGCTCGTGAACCGGGGGAACGGGCGAAAGTGTGCGTCGTATCCCATGACAACAGCGTGGACCCCGTTGGCGCCTGCGTGGGCATGAAGGGATCGCGGGTCCAGGCCATCGTCAAAGAACTGCGCGGAGAGAACATCGATGTCGTTGAGTGGACCGATGACACCTCTCAGTTCATTCGCAACGCCCTGAGCCCCGCCCAGGTGAACAGCATCTACCTCACCATGGAGACCAATACGGCGCTGGTGGTGGTGGCGGATCAGCAACTCTCGCTCGCTATCGGCAAGCGCGGTCAGAATGTCCGGCTGGCCGCCAAACTCACCGGCTGGAAGATCGATATCAAGAGCGAGGTGGATATGCAGAAGGAACGGGCACTCAACAAGATGCGGGAAGAACTGCTGATGGCGGAGCTGTCCGAACTGCCCGGTTTGAATGAGGAATTGATCAACGGGCTGCTGTTGGCCGGATACACCAGCTATGGCAGAATCTTTGCCACCCGGGAAGGGGAACTGGTGGAGCGCGTGAAAGGCATCGGCCCAGCCAAGGCCAGATTGATCAAGGAGCACGCCGCCAAGATGAAAGAACACGAACCGCAACTGGAAGACATAGCGGATGCGGCTACGATTTGGGGTGAGGATGGCAACAAGTAGTGGAATGTACAAAATCCTTGTGTTTTCAGGAGGTGAAGTCAGGATATGAGTTCACTCAGAGTATATCAGCTTGCCAAGCAAATGGGTGTATCGAGTAAGGAACTGGTCAACCTCCTGCAGGATAACGGGGTTGAGGTCCGTAATCACATGAGCGTACTCGATGACGACACCGTGGAGATCGTCCGTCAAACCTTCCAGGCCCATGTGGCCGATGCCGCCGAAGTGGATGAGGGGAAAAGTGCGGACGATGACGATGAAGCCGGACGAAAGAAAAAGAAGAAAGGCAGGAAGGGCGCGGTCAAAAAAGGCAAGATGCTCGAGTACGAGGAGGGTATGACAGTCCGGAATCTGGCGGATAAATTGACTATTGCGCCTTCCATCGCGGTCTCGGACATCATCTCCTTGGGCCACATGCTCTCCATCAATCACCCGGTGCCGTTCGAATTGGCGCGTGAAGTCGCCAAGAAGCATGGTGTGGAGATCATCGAGGCCGTGGATTTGATGGTCGAGGAAGAGATGGTCGAGGAGGAACCGGAAGAACTGGTGTCCCGACCGCCGGTGGTGACGGTGATGGGCCACGTGGATCACGGCAAGACAACCCTGCTGGATGCCATTCGCGAGACGCATGTCGCCGACCGCGAAGCGGGTGGTATCACCCAGCATATTGGCGCTTCGGTGGCGGACGTCAACGGGCAACGTATCGTATTCGTCGACACGCCCGGTCATGAAGCATTCACTGCCATGCGATCACGTGGCGCGCAGGTGACCGACCTGGTAATCCTGGTAGTGGCGGCCGATGACGGTCTCATGCCTCAGACCATCGAGGCAATCAACCATTCCAAAGCTGCCGGTGTGCCCATAGTGGTGGCAATCAATAAAATCGACAAGCCGGGCATCAACATGGACCGCATCAAGCAGGACCTGGCCAAGCACGACCTGTTGCCCGAGGAATGGGGCGGGCAGACCACGATTTGTGAGGTTTCCGCCAAGACCCGCCAGGGCCT
>JAFGDC010000635.1 GCA_016932295.1 candidate division CSSED10-310 bacterium | reverse complement strand
TTCACCGACACCATTAAGCATAACACCGCCACCACCATCGCGCACCTCCGCCGCATGGGCCTGGAGATCGGGCTTGTGACCGGTGACAATCCGCGGAGCGCCGGTGCGGTGGCCGCCGCGGCCGGCATCGATATCGTGTACGCCGGACTCTCGCCGGAAGAAAAGGCGGAACACGTATCATCCATGCAGGCAGCCGGCAAGCGCGTGGCGCTCGTCGGCGACGGCATCAACGATGCACCGGCCCTGGCCAGATCCGATATCGGCATCGCCATTGGCGGAGGGACCGACATCGCCGTGGAAAGCGGCGATATCGTGCTGATCCGCAATGATCCGGCCGCGGTGGCCGCAGCTCTGCAATTGAGCGCTAAGGTCATGCGCCGCATAAAACAAAACCTGTTCTGGGCATTCGCCTACAACACCGCATTGATACCCCTGGCGGCCGGAGTTCTCTTCCCCATCTCCGGCATCACGTTTCGACCGGAACTGGCCGGTCTCGCCATGGCCATGTCATCCGTCACCATCGTCAGCCTCTCCCTCTTGCTCAGGCGTTACACACCCCCGGCGGCGCAGATCCTCGATCACCATCCCGGAACATGACGGGCAGGTTCGATCACCGGACTCGGATTCGTTGGATTCCGAGCCCCCCAGGGAGTAACATGAACGCATCAATCTTCGGAGGAGGTCCACGATGTCCATACGCCCAAGACTGATAGTCATGGCGTGTCTCCTGGCGTTCAACCTGACCGCCTGTCGAGTCATCATCACGCATCCCGGTCCCGACGGGAGCCCCTCCCATGCGCCGCCGACAGCCGTTCCAACCGATCGGCCCGACCTGCTCGACGAGGCACTGCAACTGGTCGGCAAGAGCAGAACGTCATTCGAATTGCCCCACCCGGAAGAAACCTATTACCGGCTTTTATGCCGCAACCCCATCATCGACCGCATCATGGCCGAACCCTTCGTACTGCCTGATTTCGGTCTGTACACCGCGCATTGTCTTGTAGAACCTCAAGCCTTACTTGAATATTCTATCCGATCGAGTGCGGTTATCGGAGCCCAGCCGGCGAAGGAGCCAACACGTGCATCGGCGGCCGGCGAGTCGGCTCCATGGATGTCTATCGGTGTGACTCCCGCCGCGCTCGAACGGGCGATCGGTTCGCTGCTGCGGGCCGTATCGGATGCGGCGGTAGTGGTGAAGCGGGCTCGCGGAGGGCTGACGGGAGCCGAACTGGTTCGGCTCGAGGACGACATCGGCGGATACTTTTTCGCCGATGGAACGCTTCGATTCTTGACATCGCCTGTCAAGGACCAATTCGAAATCAGCGGGCTGGCGAGGAAAGTCGGCATATCCGGCATGCTGGAGGCGCAACAGCGGTTATGCCGGGCGGTGGATGACGTACTTCCCGATCTGCGCCGCCTTGCCGACGAGATCGATTCGGATACTTTTCCAGTGGAGCTTGCCACGGCTGACGGCCTGGTGATCCTGGGGGGCAAGGGGGCTGATGTATACGACATGGATGCCTGCCTGCTTGTGGATTTCGGAGGTGACGACCTCTATCTCAACAATGCGGGCGGCACGGGTGGCTCCCACCTCCCCGCGGCCCTGGTGATCGATCTCGGTGGAAAAGATACGTATCGCAGCCGGACTCCCGCGGTCCAGGGTTTCGGTTACCTCGGTGTCGGGCTGCTGGTGGATGAGGCCGGCGACGATCGTTACGAGTGCGGTGATTTCGGCCAGGGCGGCGGTCTAATAGGCGCGGGGCTGCTTTGGGATGCCGAGGGCGATGATCGTTATGATGGGGAGCGGTTCACCCAGGGCGCCGGTGTGTTTGGTACCGGGTTACTGGTGGATCGCGCCGGCGAGGACAGGTACGCGGGTGCCTTCATGGTGCAGGGTTTCGGTTCGACCCTGGGACTCGGCATCCTCCGGGATGATGCCGGAAACGACCAGTATCATGCCAGTGACGATGCGTATGGCTTCGCGCAGGGTTCGGGATGCGGCTGCAGATCCTATCCATGGAGTCATGATTATTCGTTCTATGGCGGCATCGGCGTGCTGGTGGACGGCGGCGGCGATGACTACTATCGCGCCTCCTCATTCTCCCAGGGGGCGAGTTACTTCCTGTCCCTCGGGATACTGGTGGATGAGAGCGGCGATGACTACTATCGCGGCGACGGTTCCTATTCCCACGGTGCCGGTGTTCATCTCACCAGCGGGCTCCATCTCGATCTGTCCGGTGACGACGTGTTTGTCGGGAACTGGGCCGGCACTGCCGCCGGCAACGACCGCTCCATCGGCTTCTTTGTGGACCTGCAGGGAGACGATCGCTACGCGGCCGTGAGCGGCGACGGCCAGGCGTATTCACACAAACCATTCGGATTGTCAGTGCTGGTGGATGGAAGCGGTGACGACGTTTACAAATCAACCGCTTATTCGCAGGCGTATGTGCTGCCTCCCATCAATCCCCGCAACTGGGGGGATGCCTTATTCATCGATGCGGATGGCACTGATTCGTACTCTCTTCACCCGCGCGCCGATGGCATGACATGGCATTTACACGAACATACAGCCGGTATCGATGCCGCCGGTGGAAGAGTCGATCCGTTTTTCATCAAGTGGTCGGATCGCGCCGGGCATATGCCGCCGCTCGATCCGTTCCAGCTTGCCGCAGAGGTTCAGGAGCTTCTCGAAGATGCATGCAGGGACACGTCCTCATTGCTGCTCGGAATGATCGACAGCGACGAACTCGCCAGACGGGCGGGGGAGGAAGCGTTCACTATCAGGCTCCTGTCCGAGCAGGTCGATGACGAGACGATGCCGCTGTTGGGGGATATCCTCGCCGCCAATGATCCTCATTCCCGGGCATGGGCTGTCATGACCATCGGCCTGCACGAGGTGATGGCGTGCGGCCCAGCGCTTCTGGACCATCTTGATGATCCCGATCCCTATGTCAGAAGCATGATACATCGCACGGTCGGACGATTGAAACCAGAGGGCGGTGCTCCGGCCGTGGCAGCCCGGCTGGCCGTTGAGCAGGATACCTCCTGCCGGGGATTCCTTGTGGGCGCGCTCGCTGCGTATAAAGACGAGACCTACCGGGATGTCATCATCGATCACCTCGGTGATACGGATGAATTCATACGTTACGCAGCCGCATACGCATTGGTCGATTTACCCGGAGAGCGCGCTACCGATGCCCTGCTGGCGGCAACCTTCTTTCCCAGTCCCTACACCAGGAAGGCGGCAGGCGAAGCGCTCCTGCAATCCGGGGATCGTCGTGGATTGGGTCCGATGATCGATTATCTTCAGTTCAGAGCCCTGGACACCTCTTCCGACAATTACGGTTCCAATCTTGGCGCGGTTCTCATGGAATATACGAACGAGGACTTCGGACGCGACTACGAGGCATGGAGGAAATGGTATGATGCACACGCTGACACGTTCGACCTGGCGGCGAATCTGGCGGCGCGGACGCACTACCTGGAGGCGGCCCAATTACAGAGCACCGGTGACTCGGAGGGTGCCGTGCTGCTCTTCGAAGATGCCCTTGCCGCCAATCCCAACTACCGTAAAGCAGCGGTCCAGTATGCATCGCTGCTCAACAATCTGGCCTGGGGGCTGGTCACCGATCCACATGGCGGGAACGACACGGAGAAAGGCCTTGTCTACGCCGAACGCTGCGTGCAATTGGATGACCAGGCGATGTACCTGGACACATTGGCGGAAGCATACTGGCGAAACGGTCGCGACGAAGATGCCATCATCACCCAACAGCGGGTGGTGGAGATCGAACCGGAGAACGTCGAATACCGAACCAGGTTGCAGCTATTCCTGGCGGGCCGGCAATGATGCCTCCCGAATGCATCCGAAAGTGGACCCACAGGAATCTTCACCGCCGGCTGCCGGCGGTCCTGACCTTCGCCGGCATGCTTTGACATCCCTGTCCTAGCAGCCCGAAGGGAGGCTTCATGCGCGCCGAAAACAAGGGATTGTTGTTGATGGTCACCGCAGCGTTGGTTTTCAGCGGCATGAATGTCCTGGTCAAGATTGCACTTCGTGAGTATTCCTACATGGAGACGGTGTTCTTCAGGAGCGCATTCGGCACCATCATCATGTTCACATTTTTGCGACTGCGACATCTGCCCGTCATCGGCAGGCGGCCCGGCATGCTTTTTCTGCGTGGGTTCCTGGGATTTCTCGGCCTGTCCTGCTACTACTTTGCGATGGCCCGCCTCACGCTGGCCGACACGGTCATCCTCAACAAGATATCACCCCTGTTCGTGATGATTCTTGCCCATTTCCTTCTCAAGGAAGTCCTGAGCCGTGCGCATCTGGCGATCCTGTTTTCGGCTATTTTCGGGATCTACAATATCGTCCAGCCACAGCTCGAGATCGCTCCACTGGCCGGCTTGATAGGCCTGGCTTCAGCCGTCTTCTCCGCCGCCGCCTATATCGTAGTGAAGAAACTATCCGCCGATCACAGCTCCGCCCAGATCGTCTTTGCCTTCGTGGCGGTGGCAACCTTTCTCTCGATCCCCGTCATGATGCCGTCATTCGTCTGTCCCAGAGGCGCCGACTGGTTGATATTCCTGGGCATCGGTGCCACCTCTTCAGCGGCACAGCTCATCATGACCAAGGCATATGCGTTGGGCGCCCCGACACCGGTGTCCATCGCATCATACGGCGTGGTCATCTTCTCCGCCTTGTGGGGATTCCTGTTTTTCAATGAAATCCAGGATACACAGGCATTGACCGGCACCATCCTCGTGATTGGCTGCCTGTTGGTCCTGCCCTTCATCAATGCCGGACGAACACGGCGGACCGGTTCCTTTTCAGAGGTGTGAAGCGCCGGACTGCTCCAGTATACTGCCGATCCTGGCCGCGCTTTTGAGCCCATGCCCGGTGAGAATCGCTGTCACGGATTCATCCGCACCGGTTCCCCCCAGGTACCGCTGCAGGCCTGCCATCACGACGGCTGCGGTGGGTTCGACGAAATATCCCCGTCGGCCCATTTCGAGCAGCCACCAGCGGATTTCCTCCTCTTCCACGGCGATGCAGCGCCCTCCGGTGTCCCGCACCGCTTCCAGGATCTGCGCTCCGCGCACCGGCGCCGCGATTGCGATCCCTTCCGCCAGGGTCGCTCGACCGGTCACGACCGCCGGCTCTTTTCCGCCTCTCTCGAAGGCTTGCACGAGAGGATCACACGCCGCGGCCTGGATGGCGATCAAACGGGGCAGGCGCTCGATCATGCCGGCTGCCAGCAGATCCTTGAATCCTATGTAAGCCCCCAGCAGCAGTGTGCCGTTGCCTGCCGGCACCACCATTGTGTCAGGGGCGCGCCAGTGGGACTGCTCCCAGATTTCATAGGCGATGGTTTTCGTGCCATGGAAGAAGTAGGGATTCCAGCTATGGCTCGCGTAGTATGCATCGCCGGCCGCGGTCATCGCCGCCGCCGCGGTATCTTCCCGTGAACCCGGCACCAGGTGCAGGTAAGCTCCCATCGCTCTTATCTGGATCAATTTAGCGGGAGTGGTGGCGGCGGGCACGTACACCTCGCAACGCACCCCTGCAGCCGCACAATACGCCGCGACGGCGCACCCGGCATTGCCGGAGGAATCCTCCACCACCCGCTTCACACCCAGATCGCGCACCTTGTTTATCATCACGACGGCGCCCCTGTCCTTGTATGAACCAGTAGGAAACAGGTGATCCAGCTTCAATTCCACTGTTCGTGAACCAATCACGAACGGCACCAGGGGGGTATATCCCTCGCCGAGCGTTATCCGCTTCGCCTCCATCCTTAACGGAAGCGCATCCGCGTATCTCCACAAGGTGGGTGGACCATGCCGGATGGCGTCCTTGTCAAACCCGGCCTGGAATTCGAGATCCAGGAGGCCGCCGCAGGCACACCGCCAGAGGGGACGAGCCGCCGGCCATTCCGTGCCGCACACGCGACAGCGCAGCAGCTCCCGTTTTTGTTCACTGCACGCCATGATCATTCTCCCCGCATCGCAATCACGTTCGGCGGTCGCCTAGAAGACCACTATCTCGTATCCGTCGTCCAGGTAACGACCGAGGCCGGGATGTCCCGACATCTCCGCGCAGATGGCCAAACCCTGCTCCCTGGCGCTGTCCAATGCCTCCATCCTGGCGGCGCAGGCATGACAGACACAATCGATCAATCCCGCTGCCCTGACTTTCCGGTATAAAGCTCCAAACTGCGCGCCGGGTTCATTCAGCAGCGGTATCTGCCTGGTGGCCGAACCCTCGATGACCAGTTTGACCTCATATCCTCTCTCATGCATGTCGAGAGCGTTGAGCAACACGTGGATGAAACACATGGGTTCGCCGTTGAAAGCGAACAGAGCGACCTTTTTCATGGCACCTCCCGATGCTGTCAGCCTGAGAACCAGTATAAAATCACCGCATTCACCCGGCAATCGCCGCCGCACATCCGCTCAGCGCACCCGCTCCATCAGCAGCCAGTTGCCGCGTTTGCCGCTGATCCTCAGCGCTCCCATCCGGCGCAGGCAGTACGACATTATGCGCGCCTTATGAACCGGCATCCCAAGGCACCCGGCCATGTCCTCGTGGTCGAACGGTTCGTCCAGATCCGCCGGTACCAGCTCAAGGTAGTCGTCCGGACCGTCGAATACTTCTCTGGATATCAGACGGCCGAGCTTCCTGTCTTTGACGCTCACTCCGCCGCGCCGCCAACTGCCATTCCCATCGGCGCAGCGAAACTCCTCCACCTCCACCATCGCAATTTCCAGGTGAAAACGCGGCTCCATGACGATGTCACAGATCCATCGCAGCTCATCGAAAAGGTCCTCGATCCGGCCACGCTTGGGTGAACGCCGCCGGCGCAGAACCCGGCCCCGGTCATCCAGCATGACCAGGAATTTCATGGCGGCGATGGGGTGGACCAGTCTGACGGAATGGCTCGCCAACAGGACCTTGAGCTTGCCCCGGATCGATGAGAAACCAGATGTCTGAACTTCAATTATTTCGTGGTCGGCGAGAATATCCACCACGTAGGTTCCCACCCGCGCTTCAAGCACATCGTTCGATCGTGAATACAGATCTTTAAGCGCCTTGTGCAAAGCGCTTTCCCTCTGTTCACCGATGCCTCCGGTCATGAGTTGTACCGTCAGAACTCCCCTGGAGAGGGAATTTCATCCTTTTTAGCGATCACAATCATGCTTTTGCTGCGCCAATCAAAGGGAGTGCCGTGCCAATCGCCGTACAGTTTATGCAGGACCAATCCATTGCGATGCAGTAATTCCTTGATTTCCGGCAGGCCATAGAGCCGCGTGGAAAAAGGTTTGTCCTTGCGGTGGCCGTCCCGGATCACGATCCTTCGATTCATGAGGCGGCCGGTAGTGGCGTCGTAATCCAGTTGATTGATCATCAGGTCCTTTTTGCGCTCGATGATCTTCACCTGATCCAGAGTCGCCAGCAGCGCATCCCGATTGGGAATGTCGAACAGAAGAATCCCGCCGGGGATCAACGCCCGTGCGATATTCGCGAGGACCAGTTCATTCTCGTTGTCATCGAAGTAACCGAATGACGTGAACAGGAGCAGCGCGCGATCGAATTCCTCTGAAAAATCAATTGCTCTCATGTCCTGCTGGATGTACCGCACCTCGGCGCCGATCTGCCGGGCTTGGCGGGTGGCCAGTTCGAGGAATCCCTTGGAGATATCAACGCCCGTGACCATGTGTCCCAGTTCGGCCAGGTGATTGGCGTGCCTGCCGTGACCGCAGGCGAGATCCAGGATTCTCATCGGCTGATCCAGCTCCAGTTCCTGAACCATGAATTCCATCTGTTTAATAGTGATGTCGTCGCCGATAGCATCCTGGTAGAAGTACAGATAATCCTGTGGCTCGAACACCACATCCATATCGAACTCCGGCTCTCCATTGCGTTTGTTGTTGAGCATTCCCTCCCCCTTCAATTCCGTCCTTCACTTTCAATCGGTCCTCATTGTCTACCACAGATCGCACAGCAGTCTCAACTTGTACCATCCCGGGTTTGAATATCGAGACCGCCGGACCCCGGAGGGTCACGTTCAATCCACCGCTCACCAACCAATCCCGGCGGCCGGTGCCGGTATGGAAGGTGGAGACGCCAGCCAGGCACTCCGATTGCAGCAAGGGATTGCGTGACGATTGTCGCGTCCTGACCGGGGGCGTTACGGATCAGAACTCGCGTAATGATTCGTGAGTGCCCTTGTGCATCTCGTACCAGAATTCGAGAGCTGCCTCATCCGCATCCTTGTCGAATTTCACCAGCCACGCCGCCAGCTCAGGACTGTTGTTCCCGCCAGCATCCCGGGCGCGAAGCAGGAAGGTCTTGACGAATTCCACGGCACGGCGGCTCTCCCAGAAGACCGACGCATTGCGGCTGTTGATCCTGCCGGCGGTCACGGCGATCGCCCGTTGCATGTCTTCCTTCAGACCGAACAGGGACTCCACTATCTCCGGCAGCATTTCCTCGGCCCAGGCGCGGTGAAATCTGCACACACCGAGGGTATCCATGACGAGTTCGGCGCGGAATCGCTGCGCGTTCAGGCGGCCCAATTCCCTGGGTGGAATGAACTCCGAACCGTAATGATTGTAGTATTTCCCCATGATCGGCATGGGTGCCAGCACTCCGGGTGTCCAATACTGGTTGGGCACCATCCAGCCGTTCCTGCCGAAGGCGGTATAGAGGAATGCATCGAGAATGTCCCGGCCTTTCGATCGAGCCAACCCACGGGCGAATTTTCTGGCGCCGCCGCTGAGATCGAGAGTGGTTCCCGGCTGGATGATCTGATCGAGCAGTTTCACTCCAAGTTCGGCGTTGTGCTTGGAATCGACGGTGCAGTCGAAACCATCCATCTGAAGGTGAGGTTCGGCATCCACACCCAATTCGGAAGGACTGAGCAGTTTTCTATCCAGGATTTCCATCAGCCAAGCCAGTATGCCGCCGATGGAAATGGCGTCGAACCCATACCGGTCGGCAGCGTGATTGAGCGTTTCCGCAGCCCGTTGGTCGAATACGCCGCAAAGCGGTCCCATAACCTGGTACGGTTCGTAGTCCTTTTTAAACACTCCGTACAACTTCTTGCATACCGCGGCACAGGGTTCTCCGCATGTTTTTTGTTGTTTTGGAACGATCGTCTCCTCATTGAACTGTTTGAGGTAGTGATCGAGAACCAGTTCCTTGTGAACCTTCAGGCGCAAGGATTCATCCATGAAAATGCTTCGATAGTTGTTAAAAAGCAGACGCCCGCCGAGCGTGGCAAAATTCACGCCGAAAGTACCCCCGGAACCGACCTTGGGATCGAACCGGTATTTGGTAGTCGCCTCGAAATCCTTGGCGGCCAGTTTCTTATGGTATGTATCCTGGAACCATGAATCCGCCACCATTCGATTGCGGAAATCCTCGTCGATGAAGGTTCCGCCGTAAATGATCGATGCGATGCCGTGCTCCTTCAGCAGTTTGCTACCGAATCCCCCGCGACCTGCCCAGGTGTCGGCGCAAGAGATCACCCCATCCTTGATGGGCGCCGATCCTATTGCGCCGATGTCCGTCGCCAGCGCCGCGGGACCGGTGGCAAGTATACGGGGATCATTGGTGTACTCCTCCCCGAATCGATTCAGGACGGTCTCCATCAGCCCGTACAGACCGCCCCGTCCAGACGCCCAACAATCGCGCACATCGATCGGCTTCACACGGACCAGGATTTCCTCGGCATGGCGCCTGTTGAGGACCAGGACCGATGGTGAGGACGCATGTCCGACAATTGACAACATGTTGATACCAAGATTGTCGAATACAAGGGCGGCGCCACCCATGGAAGAGATGTAGACCCCCCCCCAGCATGGCGAGAATCCGGTGACTACCAATCGATTTGAACCAGGAAAAATGGAACCGGCCAGTACCCCCGCGCCGATATTGAGTGAATTGTGGGTGCCAGCCAGATGCAGGCCAAGGTCAACGGGACCGAAAAATCCGCCAAAGGGATATCGCACCAGCTTGTAGAATCCCGTTCCCGCATCGACCAACAACACTTTCAGCTCGTTCGCCATACCTTCCTCCACTCTGGCGTTCCCTTCTCCATCAGGATGAGAGTACGCATTATTAAACAACGGGTCAATGATCGCGCCCCGGTGATGTTTGCCAAGGACATTCCACCGGAAACCGATCGGGAAATGCACCAAGTCATTCCATGCGGTCCCACCGGCTCTCGACTGTACAGGCCCGACTGCGCGGCAATGATGGGAAACCCGACGTATCGCCCCAGGTCAGGTTTTCCGCGGGGCGTGACCGCAGGGCGAAGCCCGTTGCTCCCTGCCACCCTTCCGGACCTCCCGATGGCTGGATCGATACACCCTGAACACAATGTGTAACAAGATGGACATTCGTATTATACTTACTTGACGTGCGTGCGAGTGATCGGAAGTCAGAATGAAAGCGCTGTATAAAAAACATATCCTCGCTGTTGTTGTGGTAATGGTTCTCTGCGCCGTCCTCGCCGGTCTCGACATTCAGATCGCCGGCATCATCGCCCGGATCCTGGCGACAGCTTCGTTCATCGCGCTCCTGGCGATACTGTCCAGATCGCTCTACCAGCGCCTGCTGTGGAGTGTCCGAAGGCGGCTGGCATTCTCCTATTTCCTTATCGGTGTGCTACCGGTGCCCATGGCGAATTTTCTTCTGATCCTGGCTCTCTACCTGCTTTCCTGCTTCTTTCTCCGCAACATCTATCAGAATTCGGTGGATTCGCTGAGTGCGGAAATGCACCTGATGGCGGAGGCGCGGCTGGGCAGTTTCGCACTCGGCCAGTTTGTCACGCGTGACCGGGAACTGAACCTTTCATACGCGTATTATCGTGACGGAACGAAAGTAGTGGGTGACGACCGTCTGCCCATGACCTGGCCGTTGTGGTTGTTCGAAAGCAGCACCGAACCGGCCGCCGGCCAGCCGGATCATATCAGGATGAATTCGTTTTTACTGCTGGAGGACGGTACCGTGACACCGTTCGCGGCGGCTGAAAGCCCCTCCGCATCGGTACTGGCATGCTTCGACGGTGATGTTGCCAGGGAACTCAGCGAGCGCAGCACGATCAGGGTGGAACTGCGCCGGGTCGGCAGGGAACGCACCGGCGGCGGGAATCCGTTGTTTAAAGCCCTGGTGTTCTCCTTCAAGAACACGTCGAAACGCGAATTATCCAGCGAGACGTTGTGGGGAGTGGCAGCATACCTTTTTCTGAAAATGCTGGACTGGCGCAACATCACCTGGGGCGAGTCGTCGAACCAACTACTTGCATACGTGGATGGACATGTCACACAGGAACCGCTCATGGCGGTCCTGAAAAGTTCTCCATTTGTATTACTCGGTCGTCTGGTGGCCAGTTCGGGTGAAACCTACGCGGCGTCTTTCCTCTTCATCGGCATCGGACTCATCCTGCTGATCATCTATTCCCTGGCAGTGATCTATGCGCTCTTCCTCATCTTCCGGTTGTCCCGCGCCGTAAATCGTATCAGCAAGGCTACCAACGCCGTGCAACAAGGGCGGTTCTCCCACCGGATCCCAGTCAGGCGCATCGATCAGGTTGGCGACCTGCAACATTCCTTCAACCGCATGGCGGAACGGCTCGAAACGCTGGTGGCGGAGTCGGCCCAGAAAGAGATCCTGGAAAACGAACTGCGGGTAGCGCGCGACCTGCAACAAAGCCTGTTGCCGGAAGACCTGCCGCGAGACGAATCGATTGAATTCGCGACGCTTTTCGAACCAAGCGCCGCCATTGGCGGCGACTACTTCGATGTCATCAAATTGAAGGATGAACGCACCGCGATAGTGATCGCGGATGTCTCCGGCCACGGCCTGCCGGCGGGACTCCGCATGGCCATGTTGAAAGCCGCCCTGCATATCCTCCTTGAGGAAGAGAAATCTCCCGAGGAAATTTTCAAACGCCTCGACGATATGGTTCGGGCCAACCGCCGCGAGCGGTTCTTCATCACCATGACCTTCGCCCTCTTCGATCGCGCCAGCGGCATGCTGGAATTGATCAATGCCGGACATCCACCTACCTACCTGGTCAGGGACGGCGGAGTGGACGAAATCCTTCTTCCGAGTTCACCTCTGGGAGGATTGGGCACGAGGCACCGCCAACAATCCGTTCGGCTACAGCCTGACGACTCCGTGATCTGGCTTTCCGATGGTTTTATTGAAGCGGTCAATGCCGAGGAGCACCCTTTCGGATACAACGGAGTCATGCGAGCCCTGAGCGGTCACGGCAATGCCCAGGAGGTAAAGCGGCGATTCATAAAGGCATTCATCAAGCATGTAGGCAAAGGCCGGGTGGAGGATGACCGCACAATGGTGGTAATGCATCTGAACGGCACCGGATCATCGCGGGAAACACCATGACGCGATGGGAACTGATTGAGTATTCCAGTCACGATCCAGCCTATAACATGGCGTTCGACGAAGCGCTTTTCAACAGCGGGGAAACCGGCTTTCCCGCAACGGTGGTTCGCCTCTACGGCTGGTCGCCGCCAGCCCTCTCCCTCGGACGCCATCAACCGGCGCCAGGCATGTTACCACCGGCACCTGTACGGGTGGTTCGCAGGATAACCGGAGGACAGGCCGTTTTTCATGATCGAGAACTGACCTACTCCGTCACCTTCCCGCGTGCCTCGGGAGTGCTGGCTGGTTCTCTTCTGGACAGCTACCATCTGATTGCCGATACCCTCGTGAGGGCTCTTCGCGCCACCGGTGTTGATGCGGTACCCTCGGCGCCGCCCTTACTGCGATCCAGGCTCGATGCACAGGCATCCTGTTTCGCGGCGACGGGCGCATTTGAGATCGTCGCCCATGGGAAAAAGCTGGTGGGCAGCGCACAGCGCCGGGGCAGAACCATCGCGCTGCAGCACGGCTCGATCCTCTTCGATATGGACGAAACGCTCTATTCAGAGATGTTTCCGGACGTTCCCTCCGACACACTCACCACCCTGCGCCGGGAATTGGGAAGCACACCGCCGGTCACGCAACTCTGCAGCCTGCTTGTCGACTCCTTCAGCAGATTGTTCGGAGCGGCGCCAGACATCTCAGAACATCCTGAGATCGAACGGCAAGCACATGTGCTATCGGAAAAGAAACATTCCACCAGACAGTGGATCTTACACGGGAAAAGCGAGTAACCGGCAAAGTCGGACGGCGATGATGCAACATACCGCCCGGAGACTATTGGATCGGTTCCAGCACCACAGTGACATTGACATTCGATTTGCCGTATGCCAGGACGAAACGGTTTTCCGTGTTGTAATACCCAACGGCGGCAACCTTGACCAGGAATGATTTGAGGCGGAATTCATCCACTTCGCTCACCTCGAGCATCACAGCCTTACCCTGCTCGTTGGTGTATGCGGTTTCCAGATACAATTCCAGGGTATCCGTCCCCGAGTATTCTCCCTTGGCCAGCTCGAACAGGTCCAGCACCGCATCGGCAACAGGTCGACCGTCCTCGGAAAGCACCAGGAATTTGGCGTTCACGTCCGTACTGTTAGGTTCGCGACGGGTCAGGAAGTTGACCGTCGTGGTCTGGTCCTTCTCCACATCCGCGTACCGTTCAATGACATCATAGCCTTCCTTGTAGATCCTCATTTCGTTCAAACCGAACTGGACATCGTGCAGCTCATAGTATCCATCCGTTCCGGTATAAGATTCCACGGTGCGACCGGTCTTGAGGGATTCCGCGGTGATCAGGACATCAGGGACGGGAAGCGGGGTGACGGGACCGAAGGCCGGAAATTCGGAGGCGCGTACCTGGCCATCTATGGTACCGCGAAAATCCTCTGTGCAGCCACCAGCCATGACGAGCAGCAGTAAAGCCAATAAAATGCAGTGGTTATGCTTCATCAGGATGCGCCCTCCTCACAATCGGCCTCATTCTAGGGTGTCAGTTCATGGCTGTCAACGCGGGATCAGGCCCCCCTTTGGTTTCGATATACGCCTGAGGTGGTTTGGTGGTGAGGTGCGTTTGTCTGACGAGCAGTGCGTTAATGTGCCTTCATTTGCGGTTTTACGAGCGCCGCCGGTCAGGCGGGGCGGTAGAAGGACAAATCAGCCCGACCCCATGGCGCGTTTGATCAGTCCGGTGTGTTGCCCCGGCACACCACTACTGTCGGTTCACTCCCTCATTCGGTCACCACCACCTC
>JAFGDC010000634.1 GCA_016932295.1 candidate division CSSED10-310 bacterium | reverse complement strand
CGAGTCAATCGGCCGAGCAGGTCGGCAAGCGCCTCGATCTCGGGAGGCTCGAAAGCGGTGAATGAAGCCATGTGCCGTCGGGCGGTCACCAATACTTCGAACGGCCAGACAGCCCAGTAGGGTACGAGGGCGGCGAAATGATCGTTGGCGCACACCAGCCTGATCCCGTCATTCATTTCCAGCTTGGTGTATGCGCAGAGCAGGCATTCCCCCTCGACCCCGGCATGGGCTTTCTGGCATTCATCCTCCTTGGCCGGTGCGTTGGGCAGTGAACCGCTTGCCCAGATCTGGCAGTGCGGGTGAGGATTGGAGCAACCCATGAGTTCACCCTTGTTCTCGAAGATTTGGACATACGTTGTCCACGGCAGTGCTGCAAGGCTGGCGGTTTGTTTCGACCAGGCATGGATAACCCCGGTTATCTGCTGGTTGGTCATCCGCGCCATGGTCAGGTCATGCCGGGGAGAAAAACACAGCACCTGGCAGATGCCCGGCTCGGGAATGGCCCGAAGCAATCGATGCCGGTTCGCATCCCGTGTTACCTCATCACCATCAGGGACAAGCGCGGGATAATCGTTGTCGAATGCGAAGGTGCCGGTATAGACGGGATTGCGGATGCCGCCGGCACGTAAGTTGCCGGGACAGAGATAGCAATCCGGATCATAGGTCATGCCCTGGTCCCCGGCTGTTGCTTCCCGATGCCCGAGCCAGGGACGTTCTGTCCGCTGGGGACTCACCAGTACCCACTCACCTGTCAATGGGTTGAGTCTTCTATGTGGTTTTTGCTGGAATAAATCGATCATAACCGGTCACAGATAACAATGAACTTCCCCGATGCATCGTCCGTGCACGGTTCGGACGGCGCCTCCTTGGCTCAATGTGAGATCCGCTTCACCCAGAAACCTGAGTTGCCACATTTCTGGATACAGTGCCCTGATGACCGTGCGCACCACCGCTGACAGGTGATCGAGAACATTGAATGCCTCCACGAGGCGCTGCAGCTTGAACGTACCCGTCAAGCTGGTCGTACCGTCATCATAATCGACTCTGTACGTGTCAGGATACGTGACCCCGCTGGCGTTCTCAATGATGGCACCGCTGGGTTCCACCATGATCGCTCCCGAGTTCACCACGATGCGGTCGCCGGTCACGATATGAACGACCGCGGCATGCCCGGGCGAGTAATCTTTCCTCATATCGATCTTCATGATGCCGATGGCCAGATCCTCCTGCAGTACGCGAAAAACATACCACCATCGTGAGAACGCCGGGATCTTGATGGTGGCGTAAGCGTGATCGAAGTAACCGAGGCCATGGAAAGCAATGGGTTCGCCACGCACGGTGACGGTGCCATGAACATCCGCCAGGGGTGCCATAACCCCGACGGTCCAATAATGGTCGTCACCGGAATCGAAGTTCAGACGATTCCCGCCCAACAAAAAATCAGGACATTTCGCGGAATACTCCAGGTCCAGCCTCAGATCTTCACTCTCGGCAGTGATATGATAGGTGGGATGCGCTCCGGCGATGACATTACCGGCGAGATCAATCCGCACCGAATCCAGGGCCGCTGAAATCTTCTCCCTGTCGTATTCAGCGTGCCCTTTGACTGGTGAACCATCCATGGGATAGTAAAACAGATCAACCGTGCCAGCGTTCTTACGGAACGGGTGGTAATTGTTGATCGAGAACAGCACCCAGACCTGATTACCCGCTGAATCAACCGCCAGCATGTACCAGGATTCACCCCAAGATGCACTCTTCACCGGGTGGTAACCATGCTCCGTATGCGGCAACCCGCGGTTCAGTTCTTCCTCGACCTGTTCGCCGGCGGGATAACCAGTCACCTTGGTGACCGCCGCCGCGGGGAAGACCAGCAGGCCGGCAAGCAGAATTGACAATCCCACCGATCGCATCGATACCTCCTTGACACATCTGCTTGTAGCCCACGCCGGCACGGTCGTCAATAGGCCACCGGATTTCCCCTGACCGATCCCCGGTGAATCGAACCGGCATGGATCTGTCATGGTCGCCTGTAGTGAACCTGAAGAGCGCCGCGGATCAGGGGAATACGGGCGGACAGGGTTCCCGATGATCCGGCGGCTTGCATCAGCCGGCAGCTTGTTTTAAGGTCACTCCATGGCGCATGGAATGGATCTGGACCTTTCAAAGATCAGGTGGGAGGATCATCCCCGCAATCCACTCATCGAACCGCCGCGTCCGGAGTGGATGATTGCAGACCCCAGCGTCCTGCCCCCGAAAAAGACCCGGGATGGACTCTGGCATCTCTTTGCCAACAGCATCGGCTTTATCAATCACTATGTATCACGAGATGGAATCACCTGGGAAAAACTCGGCGCACGTTGTTTTCAGGGTATCCGTCCGTTCCTTTACACCGAGGGTGGTCAATACTACCTGTTCTACGAAAGGTTCCGTCGCCCATGGCGTTCAGGAATCGTGGTGCGTCGCTCATTGGATCTCGTGGACTGGAGCGCTCCAGTGGAGGTGCTGGAGGCGGCCAGGGAAACTGACGGCGGTTTCCCCCGATTCCTTGGCAATCCCTGCCTGGTAAAGGATGAGCCAGCCGGATACCGGCTCTACTTCAGCGGCGGCTGGGTGTTTTTAAAGGATTGCCTGTACTTCGAACCGCGGCATATCGGCGTCGCCTCGGCGTCGGCTGTCCTCGGTCCCTATGACAGGCACCCTTCCTGGTTGCTCTCCCCTGATTCTGGTAGAGAGCATCATTCACTGGGTGCCGGAGCCATCAAGATTATCCGCCGGCCATCTACATGGTGGATATTCAATAACGGTATATTCAGAGACCATCAGGGCCGCTCGCGATCCGCGATCATGCTGTATGAATCACACGATGGTCTCTGCCTGGCACCGGACCGGGGGACGCTTGTCGTCACCCCCGGGGCGGGTTGGAAACGGGCTTTCGTCTATGCGTGCGCGCCGGTGCTGCATGATGGTATGATCTACCTGTACTATAATGCCAGAGACGGATGGTTCAGGGGTCGGGAACGGATCGGATTGGCCATCGGAAGAATGCCTCGAGGAGGTGATCTGCTCGAAGAGCCAACTCCGGTCGTCGAACCGTGTGTCAAGCCGCTTTCGAAACCAGCGGTGGAACAGTCAACCCCATGATTCAACCGCCCTCCGCGGACGGTTCCGGCGTTCCGGTCATGATTCCACGTGTGTTCGAACCAGGCGGTGACCGAATCATTCACTGGAAAAGGCAGGCAGGATGCCCGTTTGCCATGGGAGGACTGCGGTATGATGGAGTCTACCGGTCAGTATGGACGATCCCGGCGGGGCATGGTGGCTGCGGAACTCATGGCAGTGGCAGTATTATACACAGGCGGAATAACGATGGAGGTGTGATCGAAATGGAGTTGGAGAGCAGATTCAAACAGGCAGCAGAGGACGTCAAGGACCTCGCGAGAAAACCGGACAACAAGACATTGCTGAGACTGTACAGCCTCTACAAGCAGGCCACCGAGGGGCAGCCGTCCGGCGCGCGACCGGGTATGATGGAGTTCGTGGATCGAGCCAAATACGATGCCTGGAAAAACCTGGGAGATATGTCCCGGGAAGACGCCATGGAAGCGTATATCGACCTGGTTGAACAACTCGCCGATCAATCCGGAAGGTGATGATCTGGTGGGCGGCGGATGTCAGAACAAGCGCCGGGTGACAGGGTTGCTCTTCAAAATGAAGATGCCGATTGTGCTGCAGATGAGGGTTGCAACCGCGAGAACAGGGACATCGAGTGGATGGATGAAATCGAAGCCGCTGTACAATACTTGTGCGAGATGGCTCAAGATGAACGGTTCATGCAACAGGTAGAGCGGCCAGGCGAGGCCGCCGAGCCAAATCAAGGGCCGCGGACCGCGGTTGATTCCCCATGCGGCGCAAACCGCTACCAGTGTGAATGGCAGGGAGGACTCGATGAGCAGATCGCCTGCCTGCAGGATCACCCGCTGCGTCGCCTGAACCCGCAGGGCTATTCCGGACAGGGTGACGAGGACCGGCGCGATCGCAAGCCATCGGTTACGAGTCCGTTGAAGCTGATGAAGATGGGGCGCCAGGATCGCGCCGCCGTCATAGAAAACCATGTACCTTAGGTAGTGAAGTGGATACGGCAGGTGATGGAAGCAGGAGTACGCATACAGAACGCCTGCGATAACAAGGCGGAGGCTGCTTGCTGAGAGTGTTTCGCGCCACGGCGGATACAGGAGGTTGATCATCAGAAGCATGACCAGGAACCACAATTGGTACCCTGGATTTCGGGGTCCCAATACCATCCACAGCAGGGTGCCGGGAGCGTCCACGTGAAGGCCGGTGAATCCCCAGGGAAGGTAATGGTTGAGAAGATGGAGCAACTCACCCGTAATGATATAGAGACCGGAGAACAACAGGTATGGTCTGAGTATCCGGTCCAGTCGCTGTCGCGCGAACACACCGTACCCGGGATAGCCGCCTCTCCGCAGTTTCAGTCCGAATTTGATTCCGGAGATACAAACGAATCCCGGCACGGAAAACCGCAGCAGCGAATCGATGAGCCGGCACCATCCCCCGTGCAGGAGCATGTCAGGCGATCCGGCGGTACCGACGATGAGATAGTTGCTGAGGGAATGCAGGGTGATGACGCGCAGGATCAACAATCCAGCCAGGGCATCCAGGAAGTACAGCCGGTTTCCCGATGACAGCGGCCGTTCTGCCGGCGGTGGCGTCGATGGCTCAATCGTACGCATCGAAGGCGACCGCAAAGTGGATGCCGAAATCGGGGCTGTTGTCGAAGTAAAACAGGTTTTCGATGAGTCCGAATTCCAGGAGTGTTTTTTCTCGCCGCACTTTTATCCCCAGGGTGAGTTCGATGATGGGCTTGTCCATGTGTGGATAGTCTGCGATTGGAGAACCTGTGACGGTGTGAAGGAAAAGGGAGAGGTTGGGATTGAGCGGGAATTCGGCGGTGTTGAAAAGTGATGTCCGGTATGTCTTGAGGGCCAGTTCTTTCGTCATTTCCGCGAAGTAATGCGTTAAGGTGAGTCCGTGGTAGAAATACATCCGTCGCCACCGCCAACCCGAGATTGCCTGGAGAGAAAGGTCGATGTCACGTTTTTCGAACATGGTGAGCTGGGATGATGTGGGCAGCGTGCAGACCAGGCGGAAGGACAGCCTCTGGTTACCCAGCACTGGCTCCCAGCGTCCTCCGAGGGCGATCCTGCCAAGATCCGCTCCTGCAATCTGTGATTCGTACAGGCTGATCATATCTCCGTCCCGGGTGACATAGAGAAAGGCGACTGAATCGCGCGGCCATTCGTCCCTTCGATGTTGATTGACTCCCAAGAACTCATGAACTCCCTCAATGAACCCATCCAAGTATCCGGCGCCGTTGATCAACAGTGGCAGATTGCAATCAATGCTCCAGCGACGACCCAGAGAATAGATGAAACGACAATCGACGACAAACTGCTCCATGTCGAACAGGTAGCTTCCGTAGCTGTATGGGGTCGCTGGAATCGAGCCTGTTTGGTATACATCACTTCTCTTCACAATGTGATACATCCAGAGATTGATCCATTCGAATGACAATCCGGTGCTGAGCCGGCCGGTTTCAGGAGCATGAAGCCACAAGTGTCCGGGAATGGGTCGAAGCACTTCCGATGGACCCAGCGTCGAGATATCAAGAGGACCAAGCCCGGACCACTCATCCCCGGCTTCGAAGGCGGCGGAGTGTGGGATAGTGAGCAGCAGATACAGGAGCAGCGCCGCAATCCGGAATAGGAATCCACCCGGACGAATTACCAATCGAGTACCTCTCAGCATCTTCTTCGGTTCAACAATTTCAATTCAACACACCAGGAGTTGCCTCGGAAAATACGGTGTCGTGCCGGCGCCGGCGGGGGCGGCCGGCATTCCATCCTGCTGCCCTTACGATACCGTGCACTATACTACCGGGTCTATCCCGAGGGAAGGCAGCCAGGAGCAAAATCTCTATGCTTGGCATGAGCACATGACTGTTGATAGGTTGAAGTGTCCAGAAGGGAGAAATCATGTTCTCGAAGAACAGAAGGATAATTAGTACCGTCGTCCTCTGTGCTGGTGTGTGGTTTGTTGCCGCCAGCGCCTGCCGTGCGATGGACCATGGTCGCAAGGTGTTCCTCCTGGGCCTCGACGGCGCGGCATGGAGAGTTCTACTCCCACTTATGGAACAGGGCGAACTGCCGTATTTGACCGCCTTGATCCAATCCGGCATGTACGGCTCGCTGCATTCGGAGGCTGCGTTCAGTCCTGTGTCATGGAACTCGATCGTCTGCGGAGTCGATCAGGCAACCCATGGGATCGATGGCTTTTACACCGATATCGGTGTCAGGTGCAGGTTCAAATCACCGAGTGTCCGGCCCGATCAGGCTCATGTCATCATTTCCTCGGACCGGACCGCGGTGCCTGTTTGGCGTTTCCTGAATGATGCCGGGAAGAGGACCGGTGTAATCGGTTTCTTGAACACCTATCCGGTCGAAACGATCGATGGGATCATGATCAGCGGAGATCTGGCACCCAACCTGTTGAGCAAAAAAACGATCACTTCGAAGTTCGAAAGGGAAGCCGTCGTTACCGGTCGCGGGAGATTCAAAGGTACTTTGCTTGGCTCGGAAGCGGTCATCGAGGAAGGGGCTGACGGCGCTCTACGGTTGCGCTTCCCGGCGGACAGGAAAACGGAATTCGGGATCCTGCCATTGCGGGAGCCTGGCTGGATCAGGGTCCGCCTCGATGAGGCGCTGGACATCCTGGGCACCGATGTTGATATCGTGCCAACGATCTCCCGAGCCGAATGGGTGCGTACCGATGGTCCACCGGCACTCCAGGTGGTGCTGCCTTCCGGTACTATTCCCAGTAAAGCCCGAGCCAGGAAATGCCGGCCGCTCCTGATGGTGCTCACTGCATCCCGGCCAGCCGGTGCGTACGATACGGTCAGATTTACCTATACCGCCAGGGACAATAATCTGGAGCAGAGCATGGAGGTGTATGGAGTACCGATTCGAGGCAGGCTGGAAAAGCCGATCAGCCACTTAGCCCAGGGGGGCACGGTCTTATTGCATCCAATCAGGGATTCCGCCTCTGTGTTGCGGATCACCTGGCCCGCCGGTAGTGTTCCGGGGGCGACGGTCAATGTGCAGGACCGGGAACCGACGGCGGCCACGGAGGCGTATCTTGATTGGGCGGCCGGCAATCGCCGGAAGGCGCTCAACATCGATTCTGCGTTTCGAGCGATTGCGAAAGTCACGACATATCCCACGGGAACCGGCCTGGCTCTCGCCTTGTCAGTGCTGTATGACGATTTCACCCAACCGTTCAATGACTTTATTTATCCTCACGATTTATTGGCAAACCTGGATCCTGGTGATCTGCCCGTGGACCTGGATCTCCAGATATACCGCAATCACCGGATAAAAAAGTATTTCTTCGACCATGTGTTTGATCCTGATCGGTTTGACTGTTTCATGTTGTGCTTCACCGCCACCGACAAGGTCCAGCATTTTCCATGGAACTCGCCCGATCCCAGGGACAATGACATGGGCAATCACCACCGTGTGATCGTCGATCGGTGGAAGGAAATCGATGGATACGTGAGGGACATCACATCACGATTGGGGTCCGAGTGGTCGGTGGTGATCGCTTCGGATCACGGATTCATCCCGGTATATACGCGGCAGAGGATTGTCCTTGACTGGAACCGGATTCTGCTGGACCTCGGCCTGCTCTTCCTGGAGCCCGAACAACCTTCGGCTGGTAATGAACCAGGAACGATGGTTCAGGCCTGGAGGATCGAAACGACCTGTCGCTGCGATGGGAAGATCAATTGGAACGAGTGTGGAAGGCTGCGCCTGGTTTCCTCGACGGGCGAGACGGCCGCGGACTGGAAGTGGTACCCGGGCAATGGAGCTTATCCCACCAGTCTCTGGCAACCCGGCACCCTGGTAACCGGTTGTTGTGAACCGGCATTCTCTGGCTCCATCCCTCCGGGTACCTATCATTTTCAGTTGACTACCTCGCTGGCCTCCGACCAGTCTGCCGAAATGGTTGATTTGGGACCCATAGAAATCCATCCAGGTGCCGGATCATTGATCAATCCTCTGATGTTCAGACGGATCGGTGACGTAAGAGTCAAGTCCGCAACGGTCACGGAGAGCCCTCAGTCCGGTCCGCCGAACGCCGAAGGTGGGTCGGTGCGGCTGGTGGAATGGCGCGTGGAGCCGATCGCATACCGGGGCAGGGGATTCCTCGAATCCGCCACCGCCCATATCGATCGATCCAGGTCCAGGGTGGTATTCCTCGATGACCATGACCTTGAGGGTGACAGCATCAATCAGGAGCGCATGGTGCTGCTTGGTGGCGCACGGGCGGATGACGGCGAATTGCTGGCCGCCCTCGCCGCCATGGTTGAATCGGCGACCATCGATGGTAAGCGCCCATTGGTTCGCCGCGCCTCGATCGACCGCCGGAAGCGTTCCATCGGGTGGAATACCGACCAGGCTGTTTTCGGCGATTTCCGTACGACCAACGGCATCAGGCACCGCTGTTACGATGCCGCCGCTGATTTGCACTACAAGGTGGGGACCAGGATGTATCAGAAACCGCTTGCCGAGGTTGTCCGGAATGCGTGTATCGGTTCACATGAAAGCAATGGCGTCTATGCGGTGAGTGGGCCGGGTGTGCCGCGGACCGGATTGGGACCAGATGCCTGTGAACGTGATATCGCCGCGACCGTGCTTGCGCTGATGGAAGTCGAGATTCCTGCCGGTATGGACAGCCGGCCGATCAGGTACGATGAGGCCTCTGCAACACCTCTCCGCCGAAATCGCGGGGAGATCAATGACGAGGAACTGTACGAACGGCTCAAGAGCATTGGCTATCTGGATACGATGTGAGAGCCGGGATGCGTCGCTGCATGGGTGATCGGCGCTTGCCACCTGGAAACAAGACAGGCGTTCCATAGTACCTCAGCGCTCTGGGCGTGGCTGTTTTCCCCTGTCAGGGGGGATTCCGTGGAACTCAGCGGATGTTTATCCCTCGTTGTGAAACTGGATGTCATGCAAGCGCTTGTATTCACCCTGGATCTGCATTAATTCGTCATGGGTGCCACGTTCGACTATGTGACCGTCCTTGATGACCAGGATGCAATCGGCGGCTCGCACGGTGGAGAGCCGGTGCGCGATGACGAAGGTTGTGCGGTTCTGCATGAGATTGTTCAGGGCTTCCTGGATAATGGCTTCCGATTCGGAGTCCAGTGACGACGTGGCTTCGTCGAGGACGAGGATGGGGGGATTCTTCAGAATCGCCCTGGCGATGGTGATGCGTTGGCGCTGGCCGCCGGATAGTGACACTCCCCGTTCGCCGATGATGGTATCGTACCCTTTAGGGAGTTCCAGGATGAATTCGTGAGCGAAGGCCGCCCTGGCCGCGGTTTCAATACGGTCGGACGGTATGCCCTCCTGACCGAAGGCGATATTGTTGGCGACAGAATCATTGAACAGGATGGTGTCCTGGGTGACCATTCCTACCATGCCGCGCAGGGACTTCAAGGTAAAATTCTGGATGGGCGTACCGTCGATGAGTATCCGTCCGGCGCATGGTTCGAAAAAACGTGGCAGCAGGTTGACGAGTGTCGATTTGCCGGCGCCGCTGCTCCCCACGAAAGCGATGATCTGCCCGCGGAAGGCCTTGAAGTTGATATCCTCGAGCACAAGCTTTTCCTTGTACTTGAAATTGACTCCGGCATACTCGATGGATTCGTTGAACGCTGTCAGCGCACGCGCTTCCGGCAGATCGCGAATGGTCACCTCTTCGTCCAGTATGGTGAAGATCCTGGTGGCGGCGGCAATCGTCATCTGGATGTTGTAGTTGTCCTTGCCCAGTGACTTGATGGGCGAATACAACAGGAACAGCGAGGCGATGAACTCCATGAATACGCCGGGCGTGATGGAGCCACCGACGATAAACGTGCCGCCGATCCAGATCAAGGCGGCAGCGCCGGTCGCACCGATGAATTCCATCAGGGGAGGGGAGACGGCATCCAGCCGCAGGGCACGCACCACGGCGTGGAAAAAGTCCTCGTTGAAGCGCTCGAATTTTTTGTATTCAAAACGTTCCATCGTGAACGCCTTGATGATGTGAACACCGTAGAACGTCTCGAACATGGTGCTGTTCAGATCGGCCATTTTTTCCTGGCTGATTCGACTGGAAATCCTCAGGTTTCGGGCGAAACGGAGGATCGGATAAAGGGAAACTGGCAGGATGAATACGGCGAAGATGGCGAGTTTCCATGAGATGAAGATGATGTTGATGGTCAGAAATAGGATCGAGAACAGCTCTTTGAGCACCGATGCCAGTACTTGCGATACGCCGGTTTGGATGCGACTGACATCGTTTGAGATGCGGGACATGAGCAGGCCGGTGGGATGGCTCTGGTAGAAGCTGAGCGGCAGCTTCAACACGTGTTCGAAGAGCCGGTTGCGGACGTCGAAGATGACCCGTTGCCCGATCCACCGCATGTAAAAAGTCTGGATGTATTGGAAGAGCCCTTTCAAAAAAAAGACGAGGATGATTAACAGCGGGAGGATGTTGAGCATGCGGGTGTCGTGGGACTGGAAAAGGTCGTCCATGAGCGGTTTGGCCAGCTTGGCCGGAGCTGCGTTGGCGGCGCCGTACAGGGCGGAGGCGATGATGGCGATGATGAGTCGTCCCCGATAGGGTTTCACGAATGCCAATAACCGCATGTAAGAGGTGTTCTTGAGATTCTTCATCCATCCCTCTTCGAGGATCGGTCCGGACGACTGTCATAAAGGTTTGCCGTGCATACTACGGGCGATCCATGAGGGTCCGGAACCCAGTGAACGCTAACAGAGGGGGCGCGGGCTGTCAATCGTCCCTCACCAGCCGGCGGCTGGTCCTGAGTCGACGGAGCAATTGCCTGCCGCGTCATCTCCGGCAGGTGAATCCTTGTCATGGGTGGGGGGAGACTGCCGACAGATCCGGCTTCCCGCTTCCCGCATACTGTATCTGTGATAAACCAAGAAAACTTTGGTTTCGATATAAGCCCGAAGTGAATCAATAGTGAGGAGCGATTGTCTGACGAAAAGCGCATTTGTGTGCCTTTCGTGGTGTCTTTATCAGCGCCACTGGCATGGCGGGGGCGGAGGAAAGACCAATCAGGCCACGCCCAGGGCGCATGTG
>JAFGDC010000633.1 GCA_016932295.1 candidate division CSSED10-310 bacterium | reverse complement strand
TGGAAAGAGCGCTTCTCCTGGCTGCCGTGGAAGATTGGAAGCCAACGCATCGCGACGATCATTACAAGATTCCGGGTACGACCCCATCGGAAAGAGCGCTTCTCCTGGCTGCTGTGGAACATTGGAAGCCAACGAATCACAACGAACATTACAGGATTCCGGGTACGACCCCATTGGAACGTGGGTACGACCCCATCGGAACGAGAGTTCCGCTTGGTTCCTGTAGTAGACTGTGAGCCATACGCAATGCATCTGTGTTCACAGGGCGACACAGTGTCTTTCAAACTGATCCCGGCACTTCCACCGACAGACAGAATCCGACCCGGAATCCTTATGTCGAAACGAAAGACTATCGAAAAAACCTCGGCGGAATCGAACTGGATGGGTGATCCGAGCCTGCCCAAGCACTTCCGGCACCTGCGGGAGCCTGGCGGAATGGCGTGGCGCAATGGAAAGGATTCGGCAACCTCGTCTTCGGGCATGAAAATGGTTTGGGACGGGTTGGACAGGATGTTGGATGGCATGGTTTTTGCGTGAATGGCATCCTGGTTTTTTTCTTCCCGGCGATTCGGACGGATGGCGAAACATGTGCTCCTTTCCGGAGTAGAAATCGAATTGACACAGTGGGTTTCAGTGCCCGATGAGTATCCAGCCGGGAAGCGCTGACTGGTTTTTTTCATTGCATTAGAGGCTGATTAAACTATACTGAATGCCACATGTAGACTGCGGGCTTCGGCCCGACACAATATTTTGTGGTACGGCAGGTTGTACGGGTTCACGTGATTTTTAAAAGAAAAAATAGAGGGCTTTCATGAACATGGAGCAACAGAGAGAGCTACTATCTGCGCAGGAAGGAACGCCACGGCGGCTGAGGGCCGAAACGAGGGGAGCGCCGTTGCGCCGCCTGTTCACTTCCGCGGGTATTGATCCCATGGAGAGCGTGGTTTGGGAGCAGCGCACCGCTGAAATCACCGGTGAGGACGGCAGTGCGGTGTTTCTGCAGCGGGATGTGGAGATCCCGGGGGAATGGTCGCAACTGGCCACCAATGTAGTGGTGAGCAAGTATTTTCGAGGCGTGGTGGGGGAACCGGAGCGCGAGTTCAGCGTCAAGCAACTGATCGGTCGCGTGGTGCGGACCATCACGCACTGGGGTGACAGGGACGGCTATTTCAGTGATGAAGAGGAGCGGGAGGTGTTTCGGGATGAGCTGGCATATCTCTTGCTGCACCAGGTTGCCTCCTTCAACAGTCCGGTATGGTTCAACGTGGGGTACGAGGATCGGCCGCAGTGTTCGGCCTGTTTCATCACGGCGGTGGAGGACACGCTCGAATCCATCCTGAACCTGGTGAAGATCGAGGGCATGTTGTTCAAATGGGGTTCCGGGACGGGAGTCAACCTGTCGGCCCTGCGGTCGAGTCGCGAACACTTGTCGGGCGGCGGTACCGCCTCCGGACCCGTATCGTTCATGAGGGGTTATGATTCCTTCGCGGGTGTCATCAAGTCCGGTGGCAAGACCAGACGGGCGGCGAAGATGGTCGTGCTCAACGCGGACCATCCCGACATACTCGATTTCATCCGTTGCAAGGAACTGGAGGAGAGAAAAGCACAGGCGCTGATCGAAGCGGGATACGACGGTTCATTCAACGGCGAGGCGTACTCGTCGATTTTTTTTCAGAACGCCAACAATAGTGTCCGGGTGACCGATGATTTCATGGTGGCGGTGCTCAAAGACGGGCAATGGCAAACCAAGGCGATCACCACCGGCAGGACCATGGATATGCACAAGGCAAGGGACCTGATGAAACTCATGGCGAAGGCCGCGCATGCCTGCGGTGATCCGGGCCTGCAATTCGACTCCACGGTGAACCGATGGCACACCTGTCCGGCCAGTGGCCGGATCAATGCCTCGAACCCGTGCAGCGAATTCATGTTTCTCGACAATTCGGCCTGCAACCTGGCGTCGCTGAATCTTCTCACGTTCTTGCGTGATGACGGCGTATTCGACGTGACATCTTTCGTGCATGCGGTCGACATACTGATCACGGCGCAGGAGATCATCGTCGACAACGCGGGTTATCCCACCGCCCGGGTGGAAGAGCACAGCCATGAATTCCGGCCGCTGGGCCTGGGCTACGCCAACCTGGGTGCACTGCTGATGAACCTCGGCCTGGCCTACAACAGCGATGAGGGTCGGGAGGTGGCAGCCGCGGTGACCGCGCTCATGACCGGTCGCGCCTATCTCCGGTCGGCGCATCTGGCGCGGGTTCACGGGGCTTTCGATGGATTCGCCGCCAATCGCCGGGCCATGCTCGAAGTAATCAGGCGGCACCAGTCGTCTATCCCTGATCCCTCCTTCACGGGGGCGATACCGGTCTGGACGGCGGCCGAGGAAGCGTGGCGCACAGCGCTTGAGGCCGGAGAACAACATGGCTTCCGGAATGCCCAGGTAACCCTGCTGGCACCCACGGGCACCATCGGATTCATGATGGATTGCGATACCACCGGCATCGAACCGGACCTGGCCCTGGTGAAGTACAAAAAGTTGGTTGGCGGCGGCATGTTGAAACTGGTTAACAACTCCGTTCCCAACGCCCTGCGCCGGCTTGGTTATTCGGCCGAGGAACGGGATTCGATTCTGGCGCACATCGAGTTGAAGGACACCATCGAGGGTGCCGATGTATTGAAGCCGGAGGACTTGCCGGTATTCGACTGCGCGTTTCTCCCCATCGGCGGATCGCGCTGCATCGAACCAATGGGGCATCTCAAGATGATGGCCGCGGTGCAGCCGTTCATTTCCGGCGCCATATCCAAGACGGTCAATCTCCCCAACGAGGTCACCTGGGAAGAGGTGGAGGATATCTACATCAAGGCTTGGCAGATGGGATTGAAATCGATCTCCATCTACCGGGATGGTTCCAAACGGGCGCAGCCCATGAGCACCAGGAAGGACAAGAAAAAGAAAGCCCGGCCCGAGCCGATGCGGCACAGGCTGCCGGCGGAACGACGGGCAATCACGCACAAGTTCGATATTTCCGGTCATGAGGGGTATATCACCGTCGGTATGTACGAAGACGGCAATCCGGGCGAAATCTTCGTCGTCATGGCGAAGGAGGGTTCCACCATTTCCGGACTCATGGATGTGTTCGCCACTACCGTTTCCATCACATTGCAGTATGGCATCCCGCTGCAGGTGCTGGTGAACAAGTTCATCCATACCAGGTTCGAACCGTCGGGATTCACCAGCAACCGTCAGATCCCCATCGCCTCGTCCATTACCGATTACATCTCGCGTTGGTTGGCCATGCATTTCCTGCCCCCCGACGAATTGCCACCGGGTGTCACTCCGGTCGTGAAAGAGCAGGGGGACCAGGCGGAATCCGAACCGCCGGGGGTTCCGGAGGTGACTTTCGTCGTGCAGGATGATGCGCCGCCATGTTCGGAATGCGGTGCCATCATGGTGCGGAGCGGCGCATGTTACAAGTGTGCCAATTGCGGCGCTACCAGTGGCTGCTCCTGATCCGCCGACGGAATCCACGCCGGCGGGAGCTGCTTCCCGCCGGACAGCGACGGGCAGGAAGAGTGACTGAGGCCCTCCGCGCCGCCACCATGAGACGGGCTCAAAAATGTAGTTCTGCTATTGCGGTGTTACATTCGTACTAGTAAAATCCTCTTCAAACAGGTAGCAATGGTGAGTATCCGCACCTGGCGTGCGGTGGGGAGGGCTAATGGAAAGGCGACCGATCAGAGGACATAACGGCGACTCCCGCCCGCGCGGTGGACCTCGTCCCCCTGTGCGACCGTACCGAAGGAAACTGATCATTCCTTCCGAGTATCGTGATGAGGTGCAGCAACTGCATGACCAGTGGGATCTGGCGCCGCATGTA
>JAFGDC010000632.1 GCA_016932295.1 candidate division CSSED10-310 bacterium | reverse complement strand
TTCCGCTTCCTCCACGGATTCCGGAACATCCTTCAACACCAGGGTATCGTGCACGGTATCGATGAGTTCCCGCAGGCCGGCGGCAGACCGGCGAACCGGCTCGTTGAACATGCGTTCATACGTGGATTGACTGCTGTCCAGTGAGTTGAGCAGATGTCGCACGCGCTCCGCATCCTTCTCATTCAGAGCGCCGGCGGCGATGCCTTTCAGGATGGCGCGCATGTCCTCGAAAACCTGTTTGCGAACGAAGTAATCCAGCGCCAGGTTCCTGCCGATCATGGTACCCGCGAGGCAGTAGGGCAGTTCAAGAAAGAACTCGAGCTGCTGGCGCTGCTGGTGGCGGATTATGGTCCAGAGCCGCCTCAGATCCTCGCGGCGGGAATGACCGAACGCCTCCTTCAACTCCCGCAGTTCATCCTGAAACACCGTCAGCATGGCATCATGGCGTTCGAAAGCCTGCTGAAGTTCATTATCCTTCGCGCGGGCCACCGGAGTTGTCTGTTCTTTTTCCGTAACTCCACCCTGATCCGCGGTTCGAACCTGCCCGGCAGTGCCGATATCGGTACTGACCTTGTAGCTAGTACGTTGCGCACCTGATCCTGATCTCGAAAGTGACTTGAGAACAACGTAAAACAACAGCACCAGCAACACCACGGATAACAGTGCGATGGCGGCCAACAGGTATTTTTTCCCATTGCCCGTCCCCGTACCATCATCACTTCCCGATGACATCCCGGGCAGTATGGTAATCGCTGCCCGGGCCAGTTCTTCCCCAGAGGCGGCATCGCGCAGGACGATCGCCGCCTGGACAGGAGTATCGCCAGCCAGGCTTTCATCACCGGCGCACCGGGACATGGCAGCGGCGGCGACGCGCTCCCCCGGCACCGCCAGGATCGCCTGATCGAATGTAAATAGCGGAGGCTCGGCTGCCAGCATTACATCGCGGCTGTTCATCGACATGTTGGTTATGGTGATATTCCGTGACGATTCGCCGGCGGTCCAGGTATCCGCACCGAGATTCAGCGCGAACGCCGGGACCGGAGTGACCGGCGGTGCGACCGTAGGTACCGGTGTGACGATGGCTTCACTCCAGGTCACCCCCAGCGTGATGGAATGCGTGAAGCCGTGCCGGTAATCGAACCTGGCGTAATCCCGCCCGTTGATCGTCAGGCCTTCACCATTCTCGATCCTGAAGGGGATATCGATCGTGCCCGTCCTGGTGCCGCTGCCTGCTGGCGCGTTGAAGACAGCCACCGCCTCCACGGCCGGATCGGTCATCAGAAACACATACTGCTTCCCAGCCTCCTGGGGGGGATTGGTGAATGCGACGGTAAAAGTGGGAAGATCGAACGATGCCGGACGATCGATACGGAACTTCGTGGCGGCGTCCCTTGTCAGGTTTTCGAATCTCAGGGTAAGTTCCACATCACTGCCGACCGGCAGCGATGCGGGCAGCGTCCAGATGCCGCTTTCGTTGTACCAGCCGTCGATGCTCACCCGGCACGCGGCGTAGCCGGGAATCGCCACCGGCGCCTCCAGTTGCAACTCGACGGTCACCCCGTCATAGGCGTCGGCGGCCGCATACTCCCGGCCGTTCACCACCAGCATTGCGCCTTGATTCAATCTGATGTGCAACCGGATGGCGCCCCGCACCGTGGTGTTGAATCCCGGCGTCCTGAAGGAACATTCCAGCACGCCGGAGGGATGATTTTTCAGTGTCAGCCGGTCCGGGGATGATTGAAAGCCGTACAATTCGGAGCGCAGGCCATCGATGACCAGTTCCGTTGCATCATCGATGGAAAGGTTGTCGCATTCGATGGTGATGTTCACCCGCTCATCGGCGACCAGCGGCCGGCTCGGCCGCCATGTGCCCCCGACTTCACGCCATCGCCTGATGCCGATCCGGCATTCGGCCTTCGCCTTTTCCCGTTCATCGTCGCTTGCGAAGATCGCGCGCCGGATGCGGGCGTACCGGTCGGTAAGACATGAATCGCACTGCTCCGCATCGAACGGAGGCAGTGGGCCGGAGCGGCAGTCGACGACAACGGTGGTTTCGAGATACGACGACCGGGCACCGGAATCAGGAGAATAGGTTATGGTAATGCTGTCGATATCGGAAGGGAGTTCTATGATCCGCGACAGGAAGACATATTTCGAATCCCCGCCGAGTGCTGCACCACCTGTCCCGGATTTGTAGATCCCGCCCTTGGAGAATCCCACCTTGACCGAACCGCTCCTGATATCGCCGCGGGGATCCTCTATCAGTATCCGCATATAGGATGCTTCATTCGTGAGTGTACAAGGGACGGATATCACATCGGGCGGCGCCACCGGCACCCCGTCTCCGTCCACCTGCTGTAGATACATTTCGACATCTTGCCGGGCAGCTTCCGTCACCAGATCAGGCAGTGCAATGATGACCGGCACGAGGACCAGGAGCGGGACAACAAGACGCCACGGCCGGAAGGCACTGACTACTGCACGGCCGGCGCTCATGACGTGCCGCTCCGGGCCGGACCGGCGCTGACGATCACCCGCGCCTTGCTGATCACAATGTCGTTGTCGGTCAGGACAGGAGACAGGACCTCGAGGATGACACCCCTGGCCTGGCTGGCCGCGCGCTCCTCCACGATCTCCTGGCGGGCGGGATCCACCAGGGTGCCGAGGGTCGGCTGACTGGCTTTGACTGTGAAGAAATTGACCAGCTCGCAGCCGTATGAATCGAGCTGCGTTTTGGCTTCACCGCCGGCCAGGCGCGCGGCTTCACCTATCAGTATCGTGAGATCGGGTACCACCAGTCGGATGATCTCTTTCCTGAGGTCACCGGCTCCGGCAGGTTCTGTTTCATCATCGCCGGCTTCATTCTCTGAAGCATATTCTTCGAGTTGATCGAAGAATTCTTTCAGCAGGATAATGGCTTCTTGGGGATCATCCGGCGGTGCGGAGGGAAACGGCGGCAGGTCCGGTCCGGCATCCCGCTTCGCCATGGCGTCGATGACCGCCTGCGGGACCATGGTTTCCAGGTAGCAGTCCCTGACCTGTTCCACTCGATGATAAATCCGGTGTACTTCGCGCAAAACCCCGGTTCCCTTGCTTTGCCGGGACATCTTGTACAGGCATACTTTGAGATCACGGAACACCTGCTGCAGGAAACGATCGTAGTACAGCATGGCCGCGGCGCGGGCCGCGCGCCGCCCCTGGCCGGCATGCCGCCGCCGCAGTTCCCGGACCAGGCGGGACTGGTGAAGAAGGCCGTTCCAGATGATTTCCAGGAACTCGCGCCGTTTGTTGGTCCATTGCTTTTCAAGCCGATTTCCGGAAGCAGCGTCGCGTTCCTCCCGCTGCGACAGCTTCGTCTCGATTTCCTTTGTCAGCCGCTGCAACTCTCCGGTGAAATCCTTGAGCCACCGGCCCTGGTTCACCAGGTCGTGGATGGTTTCGTCCCGGTCACGCAGTTCCGAGTTCATCCGTTCCAGGAGCATGGTGAAGTCGGCCTTGATGGATTCACTGGCGGCGTCGCGGGCATCTGCTTCTTCTTTGAATTTGTCTTTCAGCCGCTGGTTCCAGTTATCCAGGGCCTGTTCGAACAGGGATGAGCCGTCCTGGTTGAGATGCGCTCGATTGGTGATGAGGTTGACGAGTTGCTGTCTGAACCAATCCGGGTTGGGGGACAAGGTGCTTTCTTCCTGCAGCAGACCGTTCCCATCGCTGCGTGGCGGCGGGCCCTCAACAAGCCCCATGTCCACGAGGGCATGCAGCAGTGATTCCAGCCTGGCGATACGGTCGGACTCGCTGGTAATACGGTGTCGAATCTTGTTGATGTCATCAGTGGAAGCGAAGCGGCTCGATGAACTGGGTTCAAAGGAATCTTCTTTGCCGTGAGGGGAGGGTTTCAGTGTATCTATCACCGATGTCGTAATGGTTTCCGGTTCAAGGACGCCAGTGGCACCGCCACTCTTGGAAAGTACACCCAATTCGGTAGATGCTTCCCCGCGGGATTGTTCCATCGATTTCTGAACTTTTACAGATTCGGTTGTGTATCCTC
>JAFGDC010000631.1 GCA_016932295.1 candidate division CSSED10-310 bacterium | reverse complement strand
CGGTGCTCGAAAAGCGACTTGTCAATGGCGCCTGCCCGGCGTGCGGGACGGTGCTGCCGGGCTTGTGGAGCTGACCCGGGACGATCGGTCATTCCAACCGGCAATCATACAGGCCGTCATCGTAAGCGGCACCAAGAAAGCCGGTGCAGATTACCGGTTGACCCTTTGCCAAAGCACGGAGGCTTTCCGTGTATTCGATGCCAAACCGGAGTTTGACGGTTCCAGGGTTGTCACCCTCCACAAACAACCGGGGGGTCGTGTAGGAACCGATTTTAACCTTCTTCACGGTCCCGCGGCACACCACCAGAATCCGGCTGCCGCTCTCCTTCAGTTTGCTCCACTGCGCCTTCTTCATCGAACGCGGGAGCGGGCTTCGATCATCCAGGAAGATCGTTCCGATATGTTCCATGTCAATCGGTTTGTTGTTCATGGCGTTTCTGATCATGCCCTGCAGAATGGTTCTATATGGTTCCGGCAGGTCTTCCGGTCGCGGCGTTCCGTGAGCAGCGCCATGGTTCACCATGATCTGGAGGCCAGCGGCCAGGAGGATGATGTAGGCGATGATGACCACGATTGTGATGTCCGGAGTGGTGAGGCGCTTCAGTCTGGCGAGAAGCCTGTCATACATAATGGCGTAACTCCATGAACGAGTCGATCACAAGGACATCCGGCCGGCCTGTTTCGGCCGCCATGCTTTTCACCAGCGCACTGCGCCCGGCGTACGGTTTGAAGATCACTGGCAGGCCCACCAGTTTCAGCACCGGTATGTCATTCTCATTGTCTCCGATGAAACAGGTGCACTCCAGCATGACACCATCCTGTTCGGCGCGCCGGCGTACCACATCCGCTTTTTGCCATAGCGGTACATGGGTTTGCGCAAGTCCGGTGAAGCGACCGTCGGCGGTCAGGAGTTCGTTCGCCACGGCGAAATTCATGCCGAGTTGAGCCTGTACATGGCGCGCCAGCAATCCCAGGCCGCTGGTGACAATGCCGGTGATCACGCGGCTGGTCACCGCTCTGTAGAATCTCCGCACGCCCCTGTTGTAGGGGGGTGACCCGTTGTTCAGCAGGGCCTGCCTGGCGGCTTCAACCGACTTACCGCACAGCAGGTTTGCGTTGTATTGTATCCATTCTTCATACTTCTCCGGATGCCCGTAATACCGCTGGAATCCCTCATCCCACTCGCTTCGCTCACAGAGGCTGTGTCCCACTGCATCCCAACTGGAATGGAAACTGCCTTGTGCATAGCTCACCAGGGTGCCATCCATGTCAGCGTACACCGCCTTGATTACCGGCTGTCCGTGCGTCATGTCATTGTTCCGGTTGGTACAGGTACAGTTCGATACCCATGAAGCGTTGGTAATCGGCGATAGTCCACCCCAGTTCCGCCATCCGGTTCATCATCCAGTGCGCTTCCGCACTCAATTCGTTGTTCACTCCGGGCCTTGTGAACACGAGCCAAAGGCGTGAATGGAAGGCGGCTGCGCGGTCAAACAGATCGAAATGGCCTCCGTACAGCGTGATGGCGCGCTCCGTTTCCTCCACGGGATACGTGAAACCGCCGAGGATGATCTGGTCTTCGCCCCATCGACTGATCAGGTACGCCTGATTCTCGATCGGCATGTAGAAGATGAATGGGATGTAGCCCTGGATGTGGTTGTGTCCGACGAAATCCCCCTCATGCCAATGGGCGCGGATGTAGTTCACCGCCTGCTTGGCCTCTATTCGGGCGCAGGCCGTGCGGTTCGAGCAGGGAAACTGGTGGTTGTTGTATTGAGCCCACATCGGCCCGGCCAATAGAAGGACTAACGGCGCCATCGCCAGTACCGCCGGCAGACGGGGAGGTATCCGCGCCAGTCCCCGGCCTAAAAGAACCGCGTACGGAACCAGTATGAAAACCAGGCTGCGCTCGAGATAGATAGGGTTGATTACCAGGGAGGCCAGCATGGGCACGGCGGGAGGGATGACAGTCGTAGCTGCCAGGAACACCAGTTCCCGCCGTTGTCTGCGCATGGCTGACAATCCGATGAGCAGGATGCATCCCACCAGCACCATGGCGAAACGAGCCCTGGTTCCAACAAGGTAGAACCCGAAGTTGAACAGTTTGAAGGAATTGAACGGCGTGCGCCAGGTAATGGGTTCGATCCAGATAGTTTGTACGCCGGTCACGGCGGTGGTGATTTTACGGAAGAGAGTGATGAGCGGTGCGGCGGATGCGATGATGATGAGATGCGTGCCGAGCCAGCGCCTGACAAAGCGCATGGTGAGCTTTCTGGTGAGCAGTATGGCGATGTCTTCGGCCGCAAGCAGCAATACCCCGAAGAAGTGCGTATAGAGTAACAGGATGTGGGTGACGGCGAACCATCGCCAGGTTTCACCTCTGGGTTCTCCAGGTCCACCCGGTGAATCGATAATCAGTTTCGCGGTAACCAGGAGGCAGGCAGCCGCCATCAGTGAGAGCAGCGAATTGGGACGGAATTGTTGCGAATAGAAGATGTGGAATGGCGAAAAGGCGAGGAACATGCCGGCATAGAAACCCGTACGGGCATCCATGAGCCGGCGGCCCAGCAGAACCGTCAACCACACGGCGATGGTTCCGAACAGCGCCGAGGGTAGCCGGAGACACCATTCATTCAGTGAGACGAGGTGAAACGGCTTGGCCAGGATGATGAACAACGGCGGATGAAAGGTGAGGAAGGTGGACAAGGTCACCCACAGATTCTTGACCTCGTACTGCACCATGGCCTCGTCGTACCACATGGGATGTGTGCCGAGAAACAGCAGCCGCATAAAGAGTGCCGCGAAGACCGGGGCCGCGATGGCCATCCAATCAGGTGCCCACCCCCTGATCAATCGGGTAGTGCGTCGATCAATACCTGTCTCGATCACGTCTGGCGTCCCCTTGAATGCTGTGTGAATGCTGCTGGCCGGTGGGTCAGGCCTGTTCGTGAAACGTAGGATTCGCCCCCCTCCAGGAACCGTAACTCTAACAATCAAGGTGTGTATTTTCAAGCCGCTCCGGCGCCCCCAAATCCTCCGCCTGTGATTGGGAAAGGCATCATGCAGGTCTGGTGGATGCATTTCAGGAGTAACGCCCCGTCCTCGGAGCACTATGCCTGTCAAATCAACATCGGCGAACCGATCTGGTCGAAGAAGAATCAACCCTTGTAATCCCCAGACTGCCAGCACGTTACATCGAAACGTTGTCGATTTCTGGTGCGACCCCGGTGGGAGATGGCGGTGCACGTTGCATCGAGAATTTCCTGCTGTCACAAACAATAACAATCACTGGCGGTTGATTGGGATCGTTGTGGCTGGTGATTTCGTCGTTACAAATGATGCAGGTGAAATCCGATGAGGTTCCATGATGAGGCGCGGAGCGTGGATGGGGTGCTTCCCGCCTGACGATTCCATGGCATGGAGAAAGATGCTATCTTACTTTTTTAAGCGTGGCGCCAAGGAGTGAAATCAATGGACAAGGGTGGTGGGGGCACGGGAGTGGCCAGCTTGCGGACACGGTTGAGGCTTCGTGAAGTTGAGCAGTATCTCAAGACTCGACTGCAGGATATCGCACAGTATCTACCGGCCGAGAGAAAGCAATCCAATTCACTTCTGGAGACTATCGCCGGCCGGCTCAGCGATTCCGGCGGCAAGCGCATCCGACCCATGCTGTGCATCCTTGCCGCCAAGCTGGTGGACAGTGAATCAGAACCGGATGACAAACTCATCAGGTTGGCTGCCGCCATGGAATTGCTTCACACGGCAACGCTCCTGCATGACGACGTGATCGATGATGCCACTATCCGGCGTGGACTCCCGGCGGCCCATGTCCAATTCGGCAACAGCCTGGCGATTCTTGCCGGCGATCATGTGTTGGTGCGCGCGCTTGACCTGGTGGCTTCGGTGGACAATACGGCAATCCTGCAGGATATGATCAGCACCATGGGTGTCCTGGTGCAGGGTGAGTTGATCCAGTTGCAATGCAGGAACATGATGTGCTTTCGCCGGCGCACCTACTTCCAGATTGTCCGAATGAAAACCGCTTCGCTCATGTCATATTCCCTGCGGGCCGGTGCCCTGTACAGAAATGCCGATGCACACACCATCAACATTTTAACACGCTTCGGGCGAACCATCGGCACGGTCTATCAACTCATCGACGATTGTCTCGATTATGCCTCCCAAACCCCTGTTCTTGGTAAACAGGTACTGAGCGACGTGCGGGAGGGAAAACTGACCTATCCGCTCATCCTTGCCGTGGAACGCAGGCCGGAATTGGTTGAGGCGATCAGGCGGGTGGCCGCTGGTGGGAAATCCGATGAAGTGGACTTGACGGCGTTGGAGGCGATCAGAAGTGCGGTTTTCGAGACCGGAGCAATTTCCGATACCATGTTGCTGGCGGAAAAATGGACGGACAAGGCCACCGAGATCTTGCTGCATCTCCCGCCCAGTCGGTACCTCGATGCACTGCGAGAAATCACCCGGCATCTTTTACAACGGTTATCCTGATCCGACCGGGATTCGCTCAGCGCTCCGACAGGATGGATCGTCCCGATCCTGATTACTGTACCATTGCCGCCTGGCCGCTTTCTGTCTCTCCGGTATGATGGCAATCCATCGTGATGTGAGGGCGCATCTGTCTGGAAATCATGGTTGTGCCGTAATAGCGCGGCGTTCGTGATGCGAATGAGAGTGTATCGGTCCGCGGCTGCTCGGGTGATCAGGAAGACGGAAGTGACCTGTTTTCATCCACCCGCTGCGTTGTTTCCGGAAGTGCCGGGCGGGTGTGCTCCAGCGTCCGCAGGGTCTCGAACTCGGCGCGCATGTCGACCACCGCGGACAGCTCCAGCGCCGCAGTGGTCAAGGATTCTGCCCGGTAACGGCAGGGTTCGAGAATTTCGGATTCCACGAACCGTTTTGCTTCCACGTCCGCGTTTCGTAGGAACGCATGCCATCGGCGACGCTGGCCGATTTTGTAAGAACGTCGCCAAAGCACTGTTTCTAAAAAATAAATACCACTAATTGGCACTATCAGTTTGAGCCATTCACCAACATTCCGGATTTCCGATAGTGTTCCCGATGTACCACGGGAAAGCATGATCGCGGCAGCGATGAACAGTACCGCCGGGATATGCTGGGTGAAGCGCCAATGCCGTCGCGCAATCGTGCCTGAGAACTCGCCCCGAAGCCTCTGTTCCTCCGCCGTCATTGATTCCTCGAAGTGTCTCAAGAAGGTATCGATGGCCGCGCCTTGCGGTCTGGCGGACGGTGGCGCGGGAAGTCGGGTGGTTCGTTCCGGCAGCAACACCGCCCGCACTCGCGTCAGAGCGGACAGCAGGTTTGGACCGGCATCGCGGGACCTGAACCGCTGGAACCATTGTATGGAAGCCAACTTGTTGATCAACTCGGAGACGAGTCCCATGATTCCCGGCATCTGCAGTGCGCTGATCCTGTGCACGTCCCGCGCCAGCGGACTTTCCTCCAGCCGTTGCCAGGCGGCTTGGTGAACACCGCCCCGCCATTCGGACCAGAAGCTTCGTTCCAGGTTTTCGGCGGTGGAGCGGAGTTCCTCGGCATCACTGGTGAGCCTGGATATTGCACGCGTATTGTTGAAGCTCTCGATGACCGCATCGAAGACCGCCAGCAGGTTGCCCGACTTGATCACTCGGCAGAGTTTCGCGTTCAATCGTTCGCGGACAAAGGCGGCGAATTCCCGGAATTCGTTGTACATCGCTCCCTTGCCCTGGTATCCCGCGACTGTCCATGAGGCGGACATGGAAAAGAGGAGGGGGCTTTGCAGTCCGTGGTGCGCCAGTTTCACCAGCAGATCATTCTCCACGGCCTCCAGACGGGCCTTGCCGTCCGCCTCATCACCGGTCTTGAAGAAACGATCAATTTTGTTAATTATAAAAACAAAAGTATGTCTGTAATTAACTTCGCCGGTGATCAGTTCATGCAGGAGCCGATCGCCGTATTTCTCCGGATCCACTACCCACAAGATCAGATCGAGATGGTGCAGGACCGCATCCACCGTCGCACGATGCAGTGCTTCATAACTGTCGAAGTCCGGAATGTCCATCAATTGTATATGGCGCAGCGATTCCACCTGATGATCGAGGCATCTCAGCGGAAGTCCGCTCCCTGCAAGATCCCTGGGAAGTGGGGTTGCGTCATGCTTGTAGACGATGATGCTTCCTGTGTGGGGACGCCGTACCGAGGCGGCGGATATCTCGCTCCCCGCCAGGAGGTTGATGATGGATGATTTACCTACCCCCGTGCCGCCCACCAATCCGACCAGGAGCGCCGCGCGATACGCCTCTATGGTATTTGCGAGGCGTTGTAGTGCTTCCACTGACCGTGCATCCAGGTACCGTTGCCATTCCGGTGTGTCCGCTGATTGGATAAGATCGGAGACCAGCGTTGTCAGCTCCTCCAACCGGGACGCCGCGGTTTTGTGCTGCATCACATCCATCCCTGCTTGACCAGGGCGGCCTCGATCTCGGCTACCAGATCCTCGAGTCCTTCGGGATCCGCTCTTGTCGAGCCCAGACCCTGCAGGAGTTCATCATACGCCTGGTATTGATCATCCAGTACCTGCAGACACAGCCTCTGGTGTTTCTGACCAGCCTCCCGGACCAGAAGCTTGTAATGGTCCCAACTGAGGGCTTTCAGCAAGAGCGGACTGATCAGGGGGAACATGACGATATCGAGAACGCCTTCCACGAGGAGAAACCCGCCGCCGGTTCCGAACTCCATACCGACGATCAAACCCATCCACAGGCTTTGCAATACAGTCAACTGCACTGATTTTCTGCTCTTGATCGAGGAGATGAGGTCCTCGAAGTGGCGGCGCAGCCACGCCGTGAGTTCCTGTTTCCCGTTCTGGTACACGGCCAGGGCTGTATGCCTTGGTATAGTCGCTTGTTGGACGGCTCGTGCGAACGCATCTGGCAGCCGGTGGGGAATATCCGCCGTCATTGCAATGAAATTTCCCTGCAGCCGATTAAGGCTGGACCACACGAGGTCTTGATTGAAGCCATGATGCTTGTCCAGCACCTGGTCAGCGACCTCTCCCCGGTTCTCTCCCGGGACTCGCTTTCCGAAGAGCGTCCTGGTGGCTTCGCCGAGATAGTTGAGTGGCGCTGTTATCGTTCTGCGTACGTATCGCAGCGGATCGGCGTAAGCTTTGATGTTTTCCCTGAACAAGTGATTGATCTTGTCCCTTGTTTCATCGCCGATCACCTGGCGCAACCTTCCGATCAGCCGATCTCTCTCTTCCAGGTGGAACTCCTCCAGCGAACGGCGCATGGCGCCGATGACCCGTCTTTCCTCCCTCAGATACGGCCCCAGGTGCTGGAGAATCGTTTTTTGGAAAGATATAAATCCATCCACAACTTCCTGCACGTGTAATGCGTTTTTCTCCTTAATGGTTGCCTGGCGAAGAAGCCCCTCCTTCAGGGAAGCGATGGTGCCGTTCGGATCGGTGATCATGAAACACTCAAGTGCGCCGGCGTCATATGGTAGGTGATACAGGTCCGCTTCCATTTCTTCCCGGTCCATTTTGTCCTGGAGATCCTGCAAGACTTCCATGTCCGTGAGTTGGTTGAGCACTATCCAGAAGGGCCTGCCCATGCCGGCGGCCCGCCTGAGATACTTCCATTGCGCCTCATCGGCGTATCGCGTGGGGGATGTGACGAAGACGATAAGGTCGCACCTGCGAAAGAGGAAATCTGCGATGTCCCGATTGAATCCGTCGATGCTGTCGAAATCCGGCGAGTCTATGAAAACGATTCCCTGGAGTTGTGCATCGGAGTGCCGGATGACCCGCAGGTTCTCCGGAACGATCTCCGGCATGAGTTCAATGAGTGGGGAAGGCAGGAAGCGGTGGTCATCGATGAAGGAGGCATCTCCGTGGTGGGCATACAGCAGCGGTCTGTCCGTACAGGGCCGAATTACTGATGTCCGCGCCTCGGCATGGCCGATGAAGGTATTGAAGATCGTGGATTTTCCTACGCCAGTGCCCCCGAGAAACGCCACCAGCAATGGCGCATCGAGCCCGGCTTGCAGTCGTGCGTCCAGCACCGTCAACAGAAGTACGGTTTCCCGTACGACCGGTGTCACATTCTCATAACCGGAGAGCAGGAGACTGTCCCGCACCCCGCCCAACTGCTCCAATGTCCGCCGAATGGCCTCGTTCATGATCGCCTCTGAGCTGCGCCCATACTAGTGTAACGACCGCTCTCCGTCAATCGGCGGGGAGGCTGATGGGGACTGCTTTCAGAGGTTGTGCGTGGTTGGTTGCACGGACCGTGACGTGGTATAAGTTGCCATGTTGGTATCGTTTCTGGTGGATTACGAACGGGGTTCGCGGCGACCCGGGGAGAGACAATGGCGCAAACGATCCGTTTCATCCTGAACGGAGCGGCGGTGTCCTGCCGCACCCGTGGCGAAAGCCTGTTGGAAGTGCTGCGTGGGAGCTTTGGCCTGACTGGCGCCAAACGGGGCTGCGATTGCGGCGCCTGCG
>JAFGDC010000630.1 GCA_016932295.1 candidate division CSSED10-310 bacterium | reverse complement strand
TTGCCCGTTGGGCGTCTCGTCGTCGCCTTCGATGACAAGGACCTGGCTGCCGGGGTGTTGCGTATCCGGCTGGCGGGTGGTGATGGTGGCCACAAGGGTGTGCGCTCCATCATCGACCAGATGGAAAGTGATGATTTTATCAGGGTGCGGATGGGTATCGGCTCACCCCCGCAGGCCGTGACCACCACCGAGTGGGTTTTGGAAGAGGTTGCGGCGGCCGAGGAAACGCTTTATGGTAGTCTGGCGCAAACAGCGGCGGAAGCGGTCATCTACCTGCTTCGGCGGGGAGTGACCGCCGCCATGAATGAATACAATGGGAAAATTGCTCTTGAAGAATCCTGAAAGGAGGCAGTCCCCTGAAACTCTATGAAAGTATTTTCATAATGAATCCCGCGGTCACGGAAGAAGATGTCGAGGCCTTTGTCGACAACCTTCGGACCATGATCAACAACCTGGGTGGTCAACTCGTCAAGATCGAAAAGTGGGGCAAGCGTCAATTGGCCTACGAAGTCGACAAGTTCAAACAGGGCTACTACGTTCTGCTGCTGGTGAGTTCCTCAAGCGAGGTGATCACCGAAATGGAGCGGCGTTACCGCATCACCGATGCGGTGATCAAGTACATGACCGTGCTTGCAGACGAACACGCCGCCGATCGGATCACCGAGGTGAAAACCGAGGCTGAGTCGGAAGAGGACGAGGACAAGGTGCCCGTGGCGCGTCCGGCACCGCCTGCGGTGAAGCCCGTTCCGGAATACCAGCCGGACGAGTCCGATGAGGATTCGGAAGAGGATGCTGACGAAGACGAAGACGAAGACGACGACGAAGAGGAGGCTGCGACCGAATCGGAGAAGACTGAAGAGTAATACGTGTCCACGCTGTGAACGTGCGTCGACCGAACCTATGCGTCAGATGCGCGTTGAGTGTATACTTTGGGCGCAGCAATGCGAGGAGGAACGCAATGAAGGTGATCCTGCGGGAAAACATAAAGCATCTTGGCAAGGCGGGTGAGGCGGTTGACGTGGCTGACGGGTACGGCAGGAATTTCCTGATTCCGAAACGGTTGGCGGTCCTGGCCAGCTCCGGCAATATGGCCATCCTTACCCACGAACGTCGCATGATGGAACTGAGGCAGAACAAGGAAATCAAGGTGGCCAGGGATCTGGCGCGGCGGATCAAGAAGATCTCCTGTACCATCGCCCGGCAGGTCGGCGAAAACGAGAAGTTGTTCGGTTCGGTGTCCGCGGTGGACATCATCAAGTGTCTGCAGGGTGAAGGAATGGAGATCGACAAGCGGCAGGTGGTCCTGGAGGAGCCCATCAAGACGCTCGGGATCTACCCGGTGCTCATCCGTCTCCATCCAGAGGTGGAGGCTCGGTTGAAGGTTTGGGTCGTCAAGGCCTGACAATGCATCGCTGAACAAAAAGGACAGGGGCATGAAGGAACCTGGGGACATCTCCCTGCAGCGTTCACTGCCCCACAGCTATGACGCTGAAAGGGCCGTCTTGGGCGCGATCCTGCTCAAGAACGAGTGCCTGGCCACCGTGGTGGAATACCTGGAACGAGGGGATTTTTACCTGGAATCCCACCGCATATTGTTCGATACCATGGTGGATGTGTTCGAAAATGAAAACAAGATCGATCTGGTCAGCATCAAGGACCACCTGCAACGGCAGGATGTACTGGAAAATGTCGGTGGCGTCGCGTATTTGTCATCCCTGGTCGATGCCGTTCCCACTGCGGCGAATGTCGAGCAGCACAGCCGCATAGTCCAGGAGAAGGCCATTCTCCGCAAGCTGATCATCACCGCTGAATCATTGATGGCAAAAAGTTATGAGGATTCCGAGGACGTGGATGTGCTGCTCAGTGAAACGGAATCATCCCTCCTGAAGTTGTCGGAGCGGCGTCTGGCGCAGGCGCTGCAGCCCATCTCCAAAATCGTCGGCAGCACCTTCGAGACCATCGATGAACTCTACAAGCGAAAGGAATCGGTCTCCGGGCTGCCGACCGGCTTCGCGGACCTGGATAAACTCACTTCCGGTCTTCACAAAGGTGACTTGATCATCGTCGCCGCCCGGCCGGCCATGGGTAAAACCTCTTTCGCCCTCAATATCGCCCATTCGGTGGCGCTCCATCACCAGGCGCCGGTGGCGGTGTTCAGCATGGAGATGGCCAGGGAACAACTGGTGATGCGCTTGTTGTCCGCCGAGGCGGGTGTTGAGGGTCATCTGTTGCGCAATGGATTCCTGTCCAAATCCGATTGGCCGAAGCTGACGTCCGCCCTGGCCAGACTTCAGAATGCGCCGGTATACATCGACGATACCCCTGGTCTGACGCCGTTCAAGCTGCGCGCCAAAGCCCGGCGCCTGCACGCCCGAGTCGGCTTGAAGCTGGTGGTGGTCGATTATCTGCAACTCATGCAGGGTGATCGCAGGTATGAGTCGAGACAGCAGGAGATCTCCGATATTTCACGTGCCATGAAAAATATGGCCAAGGAGCTGAACATCCCGGTGATCGCACTATCGCAGCTCAGCCGCGCCGTGGAGACCAGGGACAAGAAGAAGCGCCCGCAACTTTCGGATCTCAGGGAATCCGGGGCCATCGAACAGGATGCCGATCTGGTGCTGTTTCTGTATCGGCCCGAGGTGTATGGCTTGAAGATCATGGAATTGGACGGCAGAGAGGAAGCCACCGACGGTCGCGCCGAAGTGATCATCGCCAAGCACCGAAATGGACCCACCGGCAACTGTCATATGGCATTCCTCAAACAGTTCATGCTGTTCAAGGACCTTTTCAAAGATTATGATTATGCCGCCGAGTCACAGCGGGACGCCGACTCGCTCCTGCTTGACGACGATGATGACCTGTTCACCTGAGGTTTTGCATGATTGAGCGCCTTCTTGCCTTTTTCGGCCTGCCGATTTATGGATTCATGGAGGAGAGCGGCAGGATTCTCGGCCTGTTCATGAAGACGCTGACCACTGCTTTCACGCCGCCTTTACGACTCCGCAACCTGTTCAAACAAATGGAAGAGGTGGGGGTGCGCTCGTTTCCGGTTGTCCTGATCACCGCCTCTTTCACCGGTGCCGTTCTTGCCCTGCAGAGTTTCTCGGCGTTCAAAAGGTTTCATGCGGAAAGCATGATGGGATCGCTCGTGGCGCTCTCCATGACGCGGGAACTGGGACCGGTCATCACCGGCCTCATCGTCGCCGGACGGGTGGGCTCCGCCATGGCCGCCGAACTAGGCACCATGAGGGTCACGGAGCAGATCGACGCCCTCACCACGCTGGCGGTGAACCCGGTGAAATACCTGGTGGTCCCGCGATTCCTGGCGACTACCATCATGATGCCGTTACTCGTGATCATGGCCGACGGCCTGGGTATCTTCGGCGGGTACTTGGTGGGCACGAGTCTGCTCGGGGTCAATCCGGTGGTGTACATGAACAGCACCTGGATCTATCTCGATTTCGAGGATGTCTATGGTGGTCTGTTCAAGGCCCTGTTTTTCGGCATGATCATCTCCATCATAAGCTGCTATAAGGGATTTTATACGCAGGGAGGCGCCGAGGGGGTAGGCAAGGCCACTACCGCCGCGGTGGTCGTCTCCATGATGCTCATCCTGATTTCCGACTATTTCCTTACGGCGCTCCTGTTGTGATCTCATGAACGACGCGATGATTTCCATCCGGAGGCTGTGCAAGCGCTTCGACGCGAAGATCGTGCTGGATGAACTTGATCTCGATGTCTATCGAGGTGAAAGCCTGGTGGTGATCGGCGGCAGCGGCACCGGAAAAAGCGTATTGATCAAGAACATCATCGGCTTGCTCAAGCCCGACAGCGGGGTGATCAAGGTCGACGGCGTAAATGTGGCCGAACTTGAGACGCGTGGTTGGCGGAAGTTCCGGCGAAAATTCGGTATGCTGTTCCAGGGAGCGGCGTTGTTTGATTCAATGACTGTTGCGGAGAATGTCGCTTTCCCCCTTGTCGAGCACACCAGCAAGAGCCGGGCGGAGATCGCCGTTCTTGCCGAGGAGAAGCTGTCAATGGTGGGACTCGCTGGCATCAGCGGCAAGAGGCCGTCCGATCTGAGCGGCGGCATGCGCAAGCGGGTCGGTCTGGCCCGGGCGCTGGCCATGGAGCCTGCGATCATGTTGTATGATGAACCCACCACCGGTCTCGATCCGATTACCGGAGACGCCATCGACCGCTTGATCGTCAAGTTGCGCGATCAGTTGCACATGACGTCGATAACCATCACTCATGATATGGCCAGCGCTTTCAGGATTGCCAGCCGAATCGCGATGCTTTACAAGGGTAAGATAATCCAGGTCGATTCCCCGGAGCGAATCAAGACGACCGACAACAGTATCGTGAGAGAATTCGTCAAGGACCGGTCGCGTCTCGCAACGGAACGGGGTCGAAGACCGGGAACACCACCATGACCATGCACCGGTCTCACACTGGCTCGATCCGTCGTCATCGGGACGGGAGTCGGGCTGCACGGGAAGTATGATGTCCAGATTCAGTCCGGAAGCAAAAGTCGGTATCTTCGTCCTCATTGGATTGTGCGTTCTCACGTATTTCACCTTGAAGGTGGGTGATCTCAAGATCAACAAATCGGAAGCCGGCAGTACGGTGACCGCCCTGTTCGATGCCATTGCCGGACTCGAGACGCGGTCGAATGTACGCTATGCGGGGGTCAAGATCGGCTATGTCGATGTAGTGGAACTTGTGGACGGCAAAGCCAAGGTGACCATGCGGATCCAGCCCGGCATCAAACTTCGGGCCGATGCAACCGCCATGGTTGCTTCCCTCGGAATGCTCGGGGAGAAATACATCGAAATCAGGGGCGGCACCTCCCTGGCGCCCCTCGTGGAGGACGGCGGCGCCATCAAGGGGAGCAGTCCCACCAGCCTCGATCAACTGGTGGATTCCATCAATACGATCGGGACAGATGTCAAAGCCATCACGGAATCCATCCGGGATGTGGTCGGTTCGGAACATGGCAAGGCGTCCCTTCAGAATATCGTGGAGAACATCGAGCAGGTCACCGCCAGGCTCCGCGACATGGTCGCGGACAACCAATCCCAGGTGAACACCATCATCGCCAATGTCGACGATCTCACCGGGGAATTGAAGCAGATCATCACCGCCAACCAGGTGAACATCAACGATGCCATCGGCAGCTTCAACGATGTCGCGGCGTCACTCAAGGACACCATGCCCGCCATCCTGGAGAACCTCGACCGTCTGACCAGGGACATCGGTATCCTGGTCCGGGACAATACCGGGAACGTCGATGAAACACTCGATAACATCAAACTCGCTTCGCGGGAACTGCATTCCTCCCTGGAAACCATCGATTCCATCACGAGAAAAATAGATGCCGGCCAGGGTACTCTGGGTAAACTCGTCAACGAGGAAGAAACCCATGACAACCTGAACACCGCCCTGGAAGGGTTGAACGACACACTGGATGCAGCGCAATCGTTTCTCGGGGGATTGTCGAAGTACCGCACCTATCTCGGATATCGAGCCGAGTTCCTCCAGGATCCAGAGGAATGGAAGAACATCGTTTCGATTCGTCTCCAACCGCGGAAAGACAAGTTCTACCTGATCGAACTGATTGATTCGCCTTACGGATACCGCCGTTGGGAAGAATACGACATCACGACTGAAAGTTCGGTGACCGGCCTCGAAACGCAGCACATCCGCAAGGAAATCGTCGAGGACAAGCTGCTGTTTTCGCTGCAGATCGCCAAGCGGCTGGACCATTTCGTCCTGCGCGGCGGCTTGATCGAGTCCACCGGGGGGATCGGCGCCGATCTCAAGTTGTGGGATGACAGGATCAGCCTGAGTGTCGAGGGATTCGATTTCAATCGGGACCAGCAGGATTTCCATCTGAAGCTCACTTCGGAACTGCGGATCATGGATTATCTGCAGGTGTTCGCGGGTCTGGATGATGCGCTGGTGGAGGAAAACCGGACGACCTTTTTCGGACTCGGCTTGCGTTTCGAGGATGAGGATTTCAAATTCCTCCTTGGCATTCTTCCGCTTTCAAGCTTTGGATCCTGACGATCCGGCACGCTACCGCAATAAAGCACCACACCCTGATATTTGACGGATTGTACCGGTTCAACTAAGGTTGAAGGTGCATGGGTGTTAAAATCACCCAGTGGTTTGCGAAGGAGTTGACAGGGAGCTGATCACTGCCTGATCTCCAGGGATCGAGTGAGGAGGTTCTGCAGCATGGCGGCAAGCGTCTTCAGATTATTGGTCTTTCTCGTCAGCAGCGCCAGCGGTTACATCCTGGTGCGCCGCGGCTGTCACGGCGATTGGTCTATGAGCCTGCTGGCGGCGCTTGTGTGCGGCATCTTGATGATCCTGGCGGCCTGGCTTCTGGAGCGTTTCATCAGGCCGCTGCCGGTCGGCCTCGTGGCGGGCGCACTGGCTGGACTGGCCATCGGAACCGGTTTCGGAGAATTGCTGGCCCGCGTCGTGATCCTTCATCTGCTGGATGGTATCCCCGCCACCGCGCTCAGGGTTCTGCTCGTCGCGTTTCTCGGCTACCTGGGCGGCGCTTACGGCGCTGCGCGCGGCCGTTCCTTCGACATCGTCAACGTGCGGAACATGCTCCTGGGCTCGCAGGAGCATGCCGATTACAAGATACTGGATACCAGCGTCATCATTGACGGTCGTGTAGCGGATATCTGCAAGACTGGATTCCTGGAGGGCCGGCTGGTAATTCCCAAGTTTGTGCTCAACGAACTGCAGTACATCGCGGATTCGTCGGAAACCCACAAACGCAACCGCGGCCGCCGCGGTCTGGATATTCTCAATATCATCCAGAAGAACCTCGAGACGGTGGTGGAAATCGTGGATGATCCCGTTCCGCATATCAAGGAAGTGGACAGCAAGTTGGTGGAAATGGCCAAGCGGACTGGTGGTATAATCGTCACCAACGACTTCAACCTGAACAAGATCGCCGAGCTGCAGGGGGTCAGGGTGCTCAATGTCAATGAACTGGCCAATGCAGTCAAGCCGGTGGTGCTGCCAGGCGAGACCATGCGGGTTCATGTGCTCAAGGAAGGCAAGGAGATCGGGCAGGGGGTGGCGTATCTTGACGATGGCACGATGGTGGTCGTGGATAACGCTAAAAAGGTGATCGGTGAAGATATTGACGTGGTGGTGACGAGCGTGTTGCAGACCACGGCGGGGCGGATGATTTTCGGAAAACCGAAGGATGAGGCGAGCGGCTTCTGATCCCGGTACTGTGATGAAGTATGCCGGCATACTCCTGGCTGCGGGTGGCGCGGTACGGTTCGGTTCGGCGCTGCCCAAGCAATTCACGTCCCTGGCGGGCGAGCCGATGTACCTGCGTTCCATACGGCTTCTCATGGCGGAGCCTGCCATTGATCCGATCATCGTGGTCGTGCCTGAAGCCTGGCGGAAGAGGGTGGAGAGCCAGTTGTCGGATGGTGGTGAGGGGCGTGGCCGGCTGATTGTGACGAGCGGCGGCGCCACCAGGCAGGAGAGTTGCCGGTTGGGTCTGGCGGCACTGCCGGGGAAGGTCGATCGGGTGGTGGTGCATGATGCGGCCCGACCGCTGACGGGCGCTGATATATTGGCGCGATGCATGGCTGTCGCGGCGGCGCATCGGCATTGCATCGCGGCGGTCAGGGTCAGTTCGGCGCTGCATTTTGTCAACGACCAAGGCGTCATCGTGGCGGGTGGTGATCGTGCCATGTCATGGGAGGCACAGACGCCGCAGGTGTTTGAACATACCGCTCTGGCGGCTGCCCATGAGTGGGCGCGGGATCGTGCCGTGGTGTTCGACGATGATGCCGGCATGATGGCGGCATTTGGTGAGTCGATACTGGTGACGGCGGGGCGGACCGACAACATCAAGGTGACAACCGGCGGCGATCTGACCGTGGCTGCGGCTGTTGTCGCATGGCACGGAAGAGGTGGTGAGGTGCGTGTAGGGATCGGATTCGATGTGCATGGATGTGCGCCGGCGCGGCCGTTGTTTCTCGGTGGTGTCCTGATTCCGGAGGGACCGGGACTGGAAGGTCACTCCGATGCCGATGTGTTGCTCCATGCCCTGTGCGATGCAATGCTTGGCGCAGCCGCTCTCGGTGATCTCGGCAGCCACTTTCCGGACCATGATGCACGCTGGCGTGACGTCGCCGGCCGGGAGTTAGTGAGGTGCACCCGCTGTCTCCTGGCTTCTCGCGGTCTGGCGGTGCGCCAACTGGATGCGGTGGTGGCGGCCGAGATGCCGCGACTGGACAGGCATCGTGACGCCATGCGCCAGGCTATGGCGGAAATGTTGGAGATCGCTCTCGATCGGGTATCGGTCAAGGCGACTACTACCGAGGGATTGGGATGTATCGGCCGGAAAGAAGGAATCGCGGCATGGGTGAACGTGGTGGTGGAGGAGCGGTGAACGACCGGCGTCGGCATCCGTCGCGCCCTTCCCGGGGGAGCCGGGGGCGGCCCGGCGGCGCGCCTGTCGGGGCTGGCGGCGGTGACCTGTTGTATGGCCCGCACGCGGTCATTGCGGCGCTTGAGAATCCAGGCCGGAGGATACAGTGTGTGCTGCGGGTGGAGGGTGCCGGAGAGCCGCCGGCGGCGTTGATTGAGGCTGCCCGGCGGCGGGGTGTTGAGATTCGCAAGGTGGCGAGGCGCGAGTTGGATGCGATGGCGCCGGGAGCCACGCATCAGGGCGTGGCGCTCCTGGCCGGACCCTTGCCGGTGATGGATCGGCGCATGCTCCTGTCGCGTCTTGGGAAAATACCCGAAGCGCTGGTGCTGGCCTTGGATTGTATCCAGGATCCGCGTAACCTGGGAGCCATCATCCGAACGGCGGAAGCGGTGGGAGTGGCGGCGGCGATCGTCCAGTCGGATCGTACGTCACCTCTCGATGGTGCAGCGGCGAAGACTGCCAGCGGTTCCCTGGAGCGGGTGCCGGTGGCGCGGGTGAGCAACCTGCGGTCGATGCTGCTGGAGTTGAAGAAGGGGGGATTCTGGGTGGGTGCCCTGGAAATGGGAGGGTCGGTGAATCCTTTCAAGTTCGAGAGACCGGAGCGATTTGTGCTGGTGGTGGGGGCCGAGGGTAGGGGAGTGGGAAGGTTGATTCGGGGGGAATGTGATTATTTGTTTGGGTTGCCCATGATGGGCAGGGTGGAATCATTGAATGCCGGGGTCGCCGCCGGGATCGCTTTGTATGCTCTCATGCATTGCGGCGCGGCGGATTGATGTCGCTAGGTGGTGGGTTGGCACGATTGAAGAAAAAATGTGCCGCCCGGCATTTTTCTGTTGACACGAGTCCGCGGAGTATTTATAAATTGCTTTTTGAATCAGCTGGCGTAGCTCAGCAGGTAGAGCAGCTGATTTGTAATCAGCCGGTCGGAGGTTCGAATCCTCTCGCCAGCTTTGCCATGCCAGCACCAGGTTTTATGGGGAGATACCCAAGCGGCCAAAGGGGGCAGACTGTAAATCTGTTGGCAGCAGCCTTCGGAGGTTCGAATCCTCCTCTCCCCATTACTCGCGGGAATAGCTCAGCTGGTAGAGCATCAGCCTTCCAAGCTGGTGGTCGCGGGTTCGAATCCCGTTTCCCGCTCAGTGGCACATGGTAGCAGTACTAAGCCCACGTAGCTCAGCAGGTGGAGCACTTCCTTGGTAAGGAAGAGGTCACCGGTTCAAATCCGGTCGTGGGCTCTTGATGGTTGTCTGGCTCATTCGTCCGCTGCTGCCAGAGGACGGACGAGGCGGCCGTTACCCGGAAACCTGCAGATATGGGAGAGGAATCATGGGTAAGGAGAAATTCGAGCGGACGAAGCCGCACGTGAACATTGGGACGATCGGTCACATCGATCATGGCAAGA
>JAFGDC010000629.1 GCA_016932295.1 candidate division CSSED10-310 bacterium | reverse complement strand
TCTTGCCATGATCGATGTGACCGATCGTCCCAATGTTCACGTGCGGCTTCGTCCGCTCGAATTTCTCCTTACCCATGATTCCTCTCCTCGAAGAAAACTTTCTTTCTCATAGTGTTCAATGTCCTACCACCGATAGTGCGCGAAGGCTTTGTTAGCCTCGGCCATCTTGTGGGTATCTTCGCGTTTCTTGATCGCCAACCCCTTGTTGCCCGCGGCATCAAGCAGTTCACCGGCGAGTTTCTGCGCCATGCTCTTCTCGGCCCGATTGCGGGAATACCCGATAATCCACCTCATGGCCAAGGTCAACCGCCGATCGGCACGCACTTCGATAGGTACCTGGTAGGTGGCGCCGCCAACCCGCCGCGATTTCACCTCGAGCACCGGCTTGACGTTGTCCACGGCCTTCTTGAAGACCTTCAACGGATCCGTCTTCGCCCTCTTTTCAATAATATCAAACGCATCATAGAGAATCTTTTCACTGATGCTCTTCTTCCCATTTTTCATCATGTGGTTCATGAACTTCATGACGAGCTGGCTGCGAAACTTGGGATCAGGAAGGATTTCCCGTTTCGGCGGTTCTTTTCTCCTTGCCATCCGGCACCCCCTCGCTTACTTCTTGGGCCGCTTGGCGCCGTATTTGGAACGGCCCTGCCGCCTGTTATCGACGCCGGTGCTTTCCAGCGTCCCTCTGATTATGTGGTAACGCACACCCGGCAAATCCTTGACACGACCACCACGCACCAGGACACTGGAATGCTCCTGCAGATTGTGCCCGATGCCGGGAATGTAGGACGACACTTCGATTCCATTGGTCAGCCGTACACGTGCCACCTTGCGCAGAGCGGAGTTGGGCTTCTTCGGAGTAGTGGTGTACACCCTCACACACACACCGCGCTTCTGGGGGCAACTCTTGAGAGCCGGAGTTGACGACCACTTGGTGACTTTCTTCCGACCTTTCCGGATCAGCTGATTAATAGTAGGCACTTGCTCCTCCTGCTGTTTACAACAAACTGGCGAATAATAGCATCACAACGTCGGATGTCAAGGACAAAACTTACCTTGAGCTACTATTCCCGTCATTCGACAAAACGGCTGGATTCGGACGCCGGGTCCGAACCCAGCCAGGATTCCAATCAACTCGAGCCGATCTCACTCACCACGGATCCGAAGATCCGCTAGCGGTTGTATGCCGGAACGCCGTACCGCTACTCAGTGAAATCCACCTCCGACTCATCCTCCTCGACCGGAGAATGGGTATCCGGGGCCACTTCGACTTTGGTGTTGTGGTACTTGGCGGCGCCGGTTCCGGCCGGCACCAGTCTGCCTACCACCACGTTTTCCTTCAAACCTCTCAGATAATCAACCTTGCCGCTGATACTCGCCTCGGTCAACACCCTGGTGGTCTCCTGGAACGACGCGGCGGAAATGAAGCTCTCGGTGCTCAGTGCGGCCTTGGTGATGCCCAGCAACTGGGGTGTCCCCTGTGCCGGCCGCCCGCCTTCCCGCATGACCCGTTCATTTTCCTCGTTGAACCTGGCTTTCTCCACCTGCTGATCGAGCACAAACGTGGTGTCGCCGGCATCCTCGATTTTTACCATCTTGAGCATCTGCTTGACGATCACCTCGATATGTTTGTCGTTGATATCCACGCCCTGCAGTCGGTAGACCTCCTGCACCTCGTTAACAAGATACTTCTGCAGCTCCTTCTCTCCAAGCACGGTAAGAATGTCGTGCGGATCGATGGAACCGTCCATCAAGGGCTCACCGGCGCGCACCCGGTCGCCGTTGTGCACGGTGATATGCGTGCCCTTGGGGATCGAATACTGATACTCCTCGCCGGATTCATCCTTGATCAACACCTGCCGCATGCCCTTCACCACCTGGCCTATGGTAACCATGCCATCCACCTCTGAGATGGTCGCCGGATCACGCGGTTTGCGCGCCTCGAACAATTCGACCACCCTGGGAAGACCTCCGGTGATGTCCTTGGTCTTGGTACTTTCCCGCAGCAATATGGCAACCACATCGCCGGCTTTGACATCGACACCCGGATCGAATACCAGGTGAGCGCCCAGCGGCAGAGGCGTACGCAAATCGCCGGGATTGATCAGGAAATGCGGATGCATCGCCTCAAGTGCTGAACCGTGGATCGGACAGTACTGCTTGCGTCCCTCTTTTCGCTTGCTTTCACGATATGAACACTTGGGTACCGGACACTTCACCTCTTCCCGGTAAAGCCCGATCACCTTCCGTACCTGCCCGGTCACCTCGTCACGCTCCTCGCCCAGCGTCACCCCTTCCACCACATCTTCGTAGTCGATCACACCTTCGCTTTCAGCGAGGATAGGAATGGTGAAGGGATCCCAGTCCGCCAGCAACACCCTGGGATGTCCCATGGCTTCGCCAGCCGGTGTCACGTTCAGATCGGCCAGCAACTGGTCGCGGGTCACGCGATCGCCTGAATTGACCAGCAGCTTTGCGCCCTTGATGACATAGTAATGATCGATTTCGCGCTCCGGGTTGTCCTCGTGCATTACCGACAGAAACACACCATGGCTGGTGACCTCACGCCGGCGATTCACCGGTGTCTCCTCACCCGCGCACTCCACCAGGTCATCGCCGGTGACACGACGAACCACCGCAATACCGTCGGCGCTGGCCCGAACCGAGGTCTGGAGTTGCTGATTCTCTAGGACGCGCAGGCGGGCGCCGTATGGAATCCGATCCGGAATGGTCCAGAACTCGCGAATCCGCTCGACAACGATATCTCCCGCCTTGATCTTCTGCCCATTCTTCGTGATCACCCGGGCCTTGCCTTCGAACTCACGCGTGGTGGGATCGAAGAATTCACGCGGGCTGATGGAGAACAACTGCTCGACACCATCCTTGTCAGTCAGGCGGAGCCGGACGCCGATATGACCCTCGTCATCCCGTTCCCCCTCCTCGATGACGACGACTCCGTCTCGATCAGCGATAATGTAGGGCTGCGTGATGAAAATGTACGCTTCCTTGCGGCTGATGATAATGGTCTCACCCTTGCTGTTCGAATCGGTGTTGAGCCGCAGGAACCGAACAAACCCGGGCGCTTTGGTCTCGGCGGTCACTTCCTCCTCGATGGCACGGGCCGCGCCGCCGATATGGAACGTCCGCATAGTGAGCTGCGTTCCCGGCTCACCAATTGATTGGGCCGCAATGACTCCCACAGCTTCACCGATCTCCGTCAGATGGCCGGTGGCCAGGTTCCTTCCATAACACCGCGCACAGACGCCATGCTTTGCCTCACAGGTCAATACGGACCTGATCTTGACACGCTCCACACCCGACTCCTCGATCCGGTGCGCGCGCTCTTCATCGATCTCGTCATTGGCCTTGACCAGCGGTTTGCGAGTGAAGGGATGGAAGATGTCCTCCAACGCCACCCGGCCCAGAATACGTTCGGAGAGCGGTTCGATGATCTCTCCACCCTCGGTGATGGCATTCACGATGATCCCGTCAAGCGTGCCGCAGTCATCTTCGGTGATGATGACATCCTGGGAAACATCCACCAGACGGCGGGTCAAATACCCCGAGTCGGCGGTTTTCAGAGCCGTATCAGCCAAACCCTTACGAGCGCCATGAGTGGAAATAAAGTACTGGATGACCGTGAGGCCCTCACGGAAATTGGCCGTGATCGGCGTTTCGATGATCTCTCCGGACGGCTTGGCCATCAATCCGCGCATACCGGCCAACTGCCGGATCTGCTGCCGAGAACCGCGCGCGCCTGACATGGACATCATGTTGATGGGATTGAAACTGCCGCTTTCCCGTATGATCATGCCGCTCTCGTCGGTCACGTTCTTTTCGATGTCCTTGAACATTTCCTCGGCGACCTGCTCAGTGACATGCGACCAGATATCCACCACCTTGTTGTACCGCTCGCCGTTGGTGATCAGACCGCCACGGTACTGCTGCTCCACCTCGATCACCTCGCGCCTGGCGCGGTCGATGAGCGCGGGTTTGCGGCGCGGAATGAGCATATCGACGATACCGATGGAGATACCGGCACGGGTGGCGTAGAAGAACCCAAGTTTCTTCAACCTGTCGAGCATCCGTACGGTTTCGGCGCTGCCTACAGTATTGAACACCTCAAGGATTAACTTGGAAAGCGATGACTTGTCGGCTACCTCGTTGAAATACTCGAAGCCGTCCGGCAGGACTTCCTCGTTGAAAAGCACCCTGCCGACCGTGGTTTCCCTGAGTTCACCGTTGGACCGCAGGAAAATCTTCGCCTGCAGGCCAACCGCGCCGTTGTGGTGCGCCAGAAGCACTTCCTTGGGATTCCTGAAGCTCATTCCCTCGCCAAGCTCCTGCTCCCGTTCCGAAGTCAGGTAATACGAACCCAGCACGATATCCTGGGTGGGGACGGCGATGGGCTTGCCATTGGCCGGCGACAGGATGTTGTGAGGAGCCAGCATGAGCAGGTGCGCTTCGAGCTGCGCTTCCGGTGAAAGCGGGATGTGCACGGCCATCTGGTCGCCGTCGAAGTCGGCGTTGAACGCCTTGCAGACCAGCGGATGAATACGGATAGCCTTGCCCTCTATCAGGACCGGCTGGAATGCCTGGATACCCAGACGATGGAGTGTAGGCGCTCGGTTGAGCAGGACCGGGTGCTCCTGGATAACTTCCTCCAGGATGTCCCACACTTCCGGTTTTTCCTGTTCCACCATCTTCTTGGCACTCTTGATGGTGGTGACGTAGCCATTCTCCTCGAGCTTGTTGAAAATAAACGGTTTGAAAAGTTCCAGCGCCATGCGCTTGGGTAACCCGCACTGGTTGAGCCTGAGTTCCGGGCCAATGACGATGACTGAACGGCCCGAATAATCCACGCGTTTACCCAGCAGGTTCTGCCGGAAACGACCTTGCTTGCCCTTCAGCATATCAGACAGGGAACGCAGCGGTCGGTTGTTGGGTCCTTTTAACACGCGGCCGCGGCGGCCGTTGTCGAAGAGTGCATCCACCGCTTCCTGCAACATCCGCTTTTCGTTACGGATGATGACATCGGGTGCCTTGAGTTCCTGCAACCGTTTCAACCGGTTGTTGCGATTGATGACCCGGCGGTAGAGATCATTGAGGTCGGAGGTGGCGAAGCGTCCGCCGTCCAGTGGCACCAGGGGACGCAGTTCGGGCGGAATGACCGGGATCACCTCCAGAATCATCCACTCGGGACGGTTGCCGGAACTCCTGATGCTATCCACCACGCTGAGCCGCTTGACGATTTTCTTCTTTTTCTGCGCCGACGTTTCGGTGCGCATTCTTTCCCGCAAGTCCACCGCCAATGCTTCCGGATCGATCTTGATCAGCAGTTCGCGGATGGCCTCGGCGCCCATGCCGGCCTTGAAGCTGCTGCCATATTCGTCCCGCAGCTCCTGGTAGGCTTCCTCATCGATCAATGCCTTTTCTTTCCAGTCGATTCCGTACCGTTTTTTCACCATTGCGGGTTCGACCCCGCCCGGATCGGTGACGACATACAACTCGAAGTAAAGGATCTTCTCGAGGTCGCGCAGAGACATGTCGAGGAGATGTCCGATCCGGCTGGGCAGGCCCTTGAAGAACCAGACGTGGGAAACGGGGCAGGCCAGGTTGATGTGACCCAGACGCTCCCGTCTCACCTTGGACTGGATGACTTCCACGCCGCACTTGTCGCAGACGACGCCGCGATGCTTCATGCGCTTGTATTTACCGCACAGACACTCCCAGTCCTTGATGGGTCCGAAGATCTTGGCACAGAAGAGACCACCCCGTTCCGGCTTGAAGGTCCGGTAGTTGATGGTCTCCGGCTTGGTCACTTCGCCATAGGACCATTCCCGTATCTTCTCCGGGGATGCGATCTTGATCTTGATGGCATCGAAGGTATCTGGGTCCCTGGGTTTTTCGAACAGATTGTATATGTCTTCCAAAACAATTCCTCCCGAAACGGGCGATCAACTCACGAAAAGCCGTTCGCGACTTTCGGACTGCAACTTGGAGGTGTCTATGAGCTCCACATCCAACGCCAGGCTTTGCAGTTCCTTCACCAGCACGTTGAACGATTCCGGCACGCCGGGATCCTGCATGGCCTCTCCCTTGACGATGGCTTGGTAGATCCTGGTCCGGCCGAGCACATCATCTGATTTCACGGTGAGAAGTTCCTGCAGGGTATAGGCGGCGCCATATGCTTCGAGCGCCCAGACTTCCATTTCGCCGAAGCGCTGGCCGCCGAACTGGGCGCGGCCGCCGAGCGGCTGCTGCGTTACCAGTGAATAGGGACCGATGGAACGGGCGTGGATCTTGTCATCCACCAGGTGCGCAAGCTTCATGATGTAGATGCAGCCTACGGTGACATGCTGCTCGAACGGCTCACCACTCATGCCATCCATCAACAGCGCTTTGCCGGAATCGGGCAGCCCTGCTTTTACCAGCATTTCCTGGATTTCGCTTTCACTGGCACTGTCGAATACCGGCGTTGCAACGGTGATACCGAGATTCATGGCGGCCCAACCAAGGTTGGTTTCCAGGAGCTGTCCGACGTTCATGCGGGACGGGACGCCGAGTGGGTTGAGGACGATATCCACAGGTGTACCGTCAGGCAGGAAAGGCATATCCGCCTCAGGCACGATGTTTGAGACCACGCCCTTGTTCCCATGCCGGCCGGCCATCTTGTCACCGACCTGGAGTTTGCGTTTCACCGCCAGGTAGACCTTCACCATCTTGATGACCCCCGGTGGCAGCTCATCGCCGCGCTGGAGGCGGGAAATTTTATCTTCATAGATGGTGCGGATGATATCGAGGCGTTCGCCGCTTTTCTTGTACAACGCCTTGAGCTGATCCCCGATGTCCTTCTTTGCCTTGGCGTCCAGGACGATCTTCTCGAGCAGTGTATCAGGCAGCTTGCTCAGGAGGTCATCGGTGAGCGTATCCTTCTTCTTCAGGATGAACTCGCCGGTAACCGGATGGAGCAGGTTTTCCGCCGCCACCTTACCCGCCAGGAGGCGTCGGGCCATCGCATACATATCCTCCCGGATAAGACGCTGTTCGTCGGCCAGATCCTTTTCAATCCTCGCCTTCTGTTCCTCCTCGATGGCCACGGACCGTTCATCGCGGTCGGCGCCCTTACGGGAGAAGATCCGGACATCGATGACCGTGCCCTCGATACCGGGCGGCACTTGCAAAGACGCATCCCGGACGTCACCGGCCTTTTCACCGAAGATGGCGCGCAACAGCTTCTCCTCGGGCGTCAACTGGGTTTCGCCCTTGGGTGTGATCTTACCCACCAGCACATCCCCGGCCTTGACCTCGGCACCGATCCGTATGATCCCGCTCTCGTCCAGATTGCGAAGGTTTTCCTCGCTCACATTGGGTATATCGCGCGTAATTTCTTCCTTGCCCAGCTTGGTATCCCTGGCTTCGGTATCGAACACCTCGATGTGAATGGAGGTGAACACATCCTCCTTGACGATCTTCTCGCTGATGACGATGGCATCCTCGAAGTTGTACCCGCACCAAGGCATGAAGGCTGCAAGGACGTTTCGTCCCAGGGCCAGTTCACCTTGATCGGTGGCGGGCCCATCGGCGATCACCTGGTTGATTTCCACCAGTTGACCCTGCCTGACAATCGGCTTCTGGTTGATATTGGTATTCTGATTGGAGCGCTGGTATTTGACGAGGTTGTAAATGTCGATATCGGCATTGGGAAGCAACTGGCCGTCTTCTCCGGCGGCGCGAATGATAATGCGATCCGCGCTGACCGTCTCCACGATCCCGGCGCGACGGGCCTTAAGCACCACGCCCGAGTCATAGGCGGCGATGTACTCCATGCCTGTGCCCACCACCGGGGCTTGCGCCTTGAGCAGCGGCACGGCCTGGCGCTGCATATTGGAACCCATGAGCGCACGGTTGGCATCGTCGTGTTCCAGGAAGGGGATGAGTGAAGTCGAGACGCTGACCAGTTGCTGAGGCGAGACATCCATGTAGTCGATCTGGCGGGGTTCAGCCAGCAGGAAGTCACCACCGGTACGGGCGGTGATTCGTTCACCGGTCAGTCGTTTGGTGCGTCCATGATAGGCTGTCTTGGCCTGGGCGAT
>JAFGDC010000628.1 GCA_016932295.1 candidate division CSSED10-310 bacterium | reverse complement strand
CCTTACATGAGGATTGGCCGGGAGAAAGAAACCGACATCGAGGAAGAAAAGCGATTGCTGTATGTGGGTATGACCAGGGCGAAGACGCTGTTGCATTTGTCATACGCCCATCGGCGGACATGGTTCGGCAGGCCGCGGCACGAACCTCCCTCGCGGTTTCTTGCCGCTATCCGGGAGGAACTCCTCAGACGAGCGCGGATGAGGCAGTGTAAAAAGCAACAGCCGGCGGGAAGGCAACTCGAGTTGTTTTAACCGGTCCGCGGGTTGGCGGATCAGGGTCCGGCAAATGACACCGGCAGCAGTATCCATGATGCGCCTGTCATGGACGGATACTATCCCGGAGCCGCCGAAGGCTCAGTATGAAGCTGCTATACTCGTCCGCGGTCCAGTTCGGATGCCGGTACACCGAAAGCGCCTTGTTGGTCAAAAGCAGTTCCTTCGATTCCTGGTAGTTCAATTGTGCCAGTCTCCGGTCTCCCAGCGGTGTCCCGGGAATGGGACTGAACTGCGACTGGTAGGATTTGATGCCGAGATCGGCGAGCTGTTGCGCGGCGCGCAGCACCCATCCCAGTCGCTGGTCCGGCAGGCCGGTGACCAGGTAGAACGAGAGGACGCCAGGCGCATATCCAGCGGCCTGGAACGCGCTGGCAGCCAGTTGCATGTGGCGCAGGGCGGTAGTGTCCAATCCTTGTGGACCCATGCGGCGATCCATGTGGGGTAGACTGAGCCTGGGTTGGGTGAAACCGCAGTCTTTCATGAGGATGGCCAGTTCAGGATCGAGGGATGCAGCATTGACGGCGTTCGGCAGATGCCACTGGAACCGGACGGGAAGCTTGGCGACACCCTGGAGGAAGTGCTTGAAATGACTGCCGCCACCAAGGGCCAACTCATCATCGTAGATTGCCACCGAGGTACCGCCGAACCGTTCGTGGAGTGCCGTCAGCTCGTCGAAGATGCGACTGAGAGGCACTTCGATGCGGCGTGGGGACAATTTTGCACCGCAATAACCGCAGCCATGGGGGCAACCCCGGGATGTGTTCACCGCCATACCGCCCTGGTGGTCCAGGAGATCCCAGGCTGGCGGGTCTCCGGTGGGTTTGATCTCGAGGCCGTCCAGATGGGAGGTCGCCCAGCGCCGAAAAGTGTCGCCGGCAACGCCCGCCACCACTATGTCGGCGCCGGAGACCGTGCTGGCGTGATCGGGCGCCAGCGTAGGGTAGATACCGCCGAGTGCGATCGGCGCGCTAGGATGAAGGAGGCGAACCCGGGCTATCACCTGTTTGACGCTGGAATACCAGTAGGTCATGCCGGCTCCTACCAGGACAAGCCGTGGAGCGGGCAGCGATGCCAGGAGTGCGTCGATTCGCTCCCAGGTCAAGCCATAATGATGATAATACCGGGGGATGTTCTTGAAAACCTCCGGTTTGGCTATGGGAATATTGATGTATTCGCGCCAGGCATGCTGTTTCGATCGGGAATCCGGTTGCAGGCAATCCACCATCTCCAGCCGGCAACCGGCGCTGCGCAATTCGGCGGCAACGCGCAGCAGTCCTGCCGGTCGGCTGAAGTGGTCACTGGCGGAGAAGTCCTCGATTGGGGGATTGATCAACCAGACGATAGGAGCGGCGTTCATGAAGACACCTGTATGACGATGATTATGGCGGTGTGAAGAGGCGCTGTTCTGTCACATCGGTTCCGTTCCAATGCAGCATACTACGATGTGATTGAGTTGTAGAATACCGCTATGCGATGGCAGTGCGTACTGCAGGCACCCAGCGTTGCACCAAGTGAGTGCCGTGTCGTGCGGAATGAAGTAAAAACAACCCCTGGCCGCGTGATGACGGCCGGGTGCGATGGTTGGGTTATCGTTCGTTATTTTTCCGGAATGACGCCGTGCTTCGTGAGTTTCGCCAGCAAAAGATCGAGGCATTCTTCCACGGATAGCCTGGCGGTGTTGAGGACCAGTTCGGGGGAGGGCGGTGCCTCGTAGGGGGCACTGATACCGGTGAATTCCGGAATGAGTCCCGCCCGCGCTTTCTTGTACAGGCCCTTGGGATCTCGTTCCTCGGCGGTGTCCAGGTCGACTTCGACGTACACTTCGAAGAAATCTCCGGGCTCCTGGATTTCCCGCGCAGCTTGCCGGTCGGCGATATAGGGGCTGATGAAGGCGACGGTGTTGATGATACCAGCCTGGGTGAACAACTTGGCCACCTCGCCGACACGGCGGATGTTCTCGGTCCGGTCTTCCGGTGAGAAACCGAGATTCTTGTTGAGGCCGTGCCTGACGTTGTCACCGTCCAGCACGAACGTATGGATGCCGCGTTGATGCAGCACATAGGCCAGGGCATTTGCCAGCGTCGATTTTCCGGAGCTGGAAAGTCCGGTAAACCAGATGGTGGCGCCCTTGTGCCCTTTGAGAATCCGATGCTCTTCACGGGAAACCATGTGTTCGTGCCAAGTTACATTAGTCGCTTTGTGCTCGGTCATATCTCTCTCCCTCCAAGTGAAAAGGGCGTCATGGTTTCATCACCGGCAGCGGGTGTCAAGTACAATCATGGTGTGCGGAGGCCGGGAACTCGGGGGTGATGGATCAGCAGGCTGGATGGGTGAAGGTGAGTCACGTGGCGGTCATGGTCAGGGTAGTCCATGGATGGTGTGACAGTGGGGGTGCACTATGTCCTGAATGGCTGCGCGTCAATTGATCATGACCATTCATGGAGCCGCGGGACGAACTCGTGCGTGGCTCTGCCAAGGGCCCCTCCCCCGCCCTCGGCTCGCAGACGGGGCTCCCCCCACCACCGTGGGCAGTCCTCACCTGGGCTGGGCGCGTGCCGTTTCCAGCACGAACCACCATGGTGTGCCCCCTTACGGACCGAAAGCCACGACGAGTCGTCCCGCGGAAATTTTCGTCACTACCTTGATCTGCCAGATTCATGCCCACGCAGTTTGCCCTGGATTACACAATAAAAAACATAATTTACAATTGGTTATGATTGCCTGCTGAAACCTGATACCGGTTTTTACCGGGCTTGAGCGGACAGAGTGTCAACTCTGCTTTACAGTCAGATTCCGGGAAATGCTCCCATGTGCTTTACAGGGCAACAATCCCAGTGTGTAAAGGCATGACCCGTCAACCCGTCAAGCCCGTCGATCGGCTTCCATCAGGCGGACAGCATCCCCGGTGCCAGTATCGTGATCATTTCGGAACAATCCTCGCGTCACGCACCAATGTCCCGTGCAGCAGCGGCTTGATCTCGCGGAACCCCGTGGAACGAAGCGTGGGTGATCACTATCCAAGTGATGTGGATTACCCCGATGTCTCCCGCACCATTGAAGAATGAAGAATGGCGTGATCAACCTTTTCCCGGAAGCCGGAGACGAGCGGTCAGCTCCGCCATGATTTCCGGCACCGGCTGGATTGACTCGATGCAACCGGCACTTTTACCCGCCAGGTAGTATTCACGGTAGGCATTGCCACGGAGATTCGCTTTCTTCAAGGAGCGCAGGGAGCGCAGGGCATAGAACAACCGGACCCAGTGCCTGGTGCGGCGGTTCTTGAGCATGAGACGGGCAATGGGACCGGCTTCGGTGCCCAGGGCCTGGACATGCGGAGTATTGATCACCGCAACCGGGACACCGGTAATGCGCCTGGTCAGAACGATATCTTCCGCGCGAGCATTGAGAATGGCCTGTTTCCAGTCTTCATGAGCGGTGCATGCTTCACTGGCGATGAACCTGGTACCAAGTTGTACTGCCTGGTAACCGAGCTCGAGGGCGGCGGCCACACCTGCGCCGTCTCCGATGCCGCCGGCACAGACCAGCGGTACACCGAATCCGGCCAGTTCCTCGTACAATTCGACGGCGGACCTTTCGCCGGCATGGCCGCCGGCATCCCGGTTGACGCAGATCAAACCATCCACGCCCGCGGCCAAAGCCTTGTCAGCCCACTTCCCGCTGGTCACATCATGGAACACAATCCCGCCGCCGCTGTGCACCATATCCACCACCCATCGCGGATTGCCCAGTGCGGTGATAAAAAACTTCACGCCTTCCTCCAGGGCAATCGCCACCCAGCGCCTCATGCGTTCCTCGTAGGTTTTGGAGGATTTCTCCACCAGTGCGTTGAAGCCGATGGGATTGGCGGTAAGGGAACGGATCCGGCGCAGGCTTTCACGGAGATCCTGGCGGAAGACATACACGAGTGAGACGGGTTGCACGATACCGATGCCGCCGGCTTCGGACACCGCCGCCACCAGTTCGAGATTACTGCAGGGGAACATGGCGCCGCAGATGATCGGGTATCTGATTCCCACCTTGGTCGTAAAAGGCGTATTCATTGCCGCCCCCGTTCTCCGGTCGGTCCGATCAGCCAATGCGCTGTCGCCATGACCACCTGGTCCCCGGCAGCATCGCGCAATGCCACCGGAACATCGCAGGTCGATCGTTGCGAAGTATCGGGGAGAACGACGGTCGCCTCGGCGGTTATCGTACCCCTTGCTTTCTTGGTGAATGATACATCGAAACCAACGAGAATGCCTCTTGCGCCAGCCGGCAGGGCGGTAATCACCGCCAACCCGGAAGCAGCCTCGGCGAGGTTCATGAGGGCTACCGCGTGGAGCGAGCGGAGGTGATTCCTGCGTTTCCGGCGGTCCGTCATGACCACCACCGCGCGACCGGGCGCTAACTCCATGATCCTGGGCGCGATGGAGCCGGTGTATGGTGCGACGCATCCCAACAACCTGCTGAACAACCAGCGACCCGATGAAGTCCCTTCCAACTTCTTCCACCAGCCAAGCAACTGCGGTCCGGCGATACTCATGACTCCTCCCTTGGTGCAAGGTGAAAATGAGCTTATCATCATACGTTGACCGAAGAAACCACCGGTCGAAAGCCGTCCCCGAAGGCGGGATCCGATCGTTTCCCCGTAAGGCTGCCGCTCACTTGACAGCACTTTTCAGTCGCGAGTAGGGTTTGAAAAGCAGTGGAAATGACTGAGTTGGTAGTTACCGGGTACCTTGTTGGGAGGAAATGATAATGCCTGTCATAACAGTCGAGGGGGGGCACATCGCCGATCTTGCGAAGAAGAGAAAATTTGTCGAGAAACTGACGGATGCGGCCATGGATGCCTATGGACTGCCCAGGGAAGTGTTTGTGGTACTGCTGAAGGCGAACTCTCCTGATAACGTAGGAGTGGGAGGTGAGTTGCTCATCGATCGACACAGGAACGTTGATTGACAGCAACAGCCGGTGCCCGATCGGCCTCACCCGGGGATTGTGATCCGCAGCTTTATGACGTGGCGGTAACTGTGTACCGGCTGCCGGGTCACGTTGAATGCGCGGAACCGGCTTTCGTCAGGAAATCCCGCATCAATGTTTCTGTCTCGTGAAGAACTGTACCAATCCAGATCAGTTCTCTGCATCGCCATAATGAAGGCGGTTTTGTCAGAAGGCGGCGGTGACCCCGCCGGTAAATTCGGGCCGGGAATTCGGACTCCCTTACGCCCCCGGGTTACCATGGTATAGTATCCGCCTATGAATACTGTCCTGAAGGAAACAACCATGAGCGATTCCTCCGGAACCACGCCCTGGGGTGCCGCGTTCAGCGGGGCTTTCCTCACCACCGTCCTGCTGTTTGCATTCGAGGGCCTGTCCAT
>JAFGDC010000627.1 GCA_016932295.1 candidate division CSSED10-310 bacterium | reverse complement strand
GGGATTGAAGGGCAGGTTGACCACCACGATGCGGATTCGCTGCTCCGGATTAAACGTTTCGAGGGCGATGGCGAACGACTCCATGCACCAACCATCCCGATCCGTGGCCGTGAACTCACCAAGCCGGGCACCGAGATGACCTGAGAAGACGAGATCGTAGTTTTCCCATCGCTTCCGGGGAACGACCACCACGTCATCCGGATCGATGAACAATCGGCCGGCAACGAACAGTGCGTTAGTAAGACCCTGCGTGACGATCGGCTGACAGACCAGGTCAGAACGCCCCTCAAGATAAGCGCCGCCCTTGCGGATCAGCCAGTCACGCCACACCTTCCGCAAGCCCTCGATGCCGGTAACCGGCGCATATGGATATACGACCTCCGGATCAAGTTCCGCAAGCGCGGCATGCACCGCCTTGAGATAACAGATGCCCGGCGGTCCATCCACCCGTTCATCCCGCATCACACCCACCGTGGCATTGATTTCGGCCGACTGCCTGGCACGCTTCATCCAGTACAATACGCCCTGGGGCAGGATCATCTCACGGCATACCTTGGAAAACAACTCTCCACTCTCCAGCTCTTGAAGAAACGGCCATTCCATCAGCGCTGTCCTCCTTTTCGTATTTCAGCACTCTACACATACGGGTACTGGACGCGCAAGGCAAATCACCCGACACCAGTTGGGTTACAATGAACCGGCATCAATACATGGGGTGGCGCGGGCAGATCATTCAGAACCGGCGTACCCGGTTCGGCGATCGTATAGCCCTGCGCCCGAAACGCGTTGACGGAATAATCAGACAGCGCCCCGCGCCACCGGAATCCGCTTACGGCCCGTAGCCGAAACTTTGCACCGCGACGTTGCTGATCAGATCGATCGTGCCGGTATCGGTCAGGATGCCCAGGAAATTCAGGCCTTCCAAGGTGCCATCCACGGCAGGCCAGGTAAAGGGTCCCAGGACGCCTACCGTATATTGATCACCACCCGGCAGGTTTACGGTCTCGAACTCGAGAACCTCCGTCCAGGAAGGATAGAAGTAGTACAGCCCAAAAACATCGAGCGCGGTGTAAAAATCCACCATGCGTGGACTTCCGTTATTGGTGAGCACGGCTTGCAGTGAGAAGACATCATTCTCCCGGAAGTACTCCTGGCTGAGTTGGAACTCGAAAGAGCATTCTTCGGGACCGGGGGTGGGAGCCGGTGTGGGAGTGTCGAGCACGGGCGTGGCAGTCGGAGGAGGAGTTGGGGTGGCGACCGGTGTGGGGCTGGGAGCCGGCGTAGGATCGCTGAGGAGATCCTCGATGAGAGCGAGCATCTGGTCATGCACGCCTTCACTCCATCCCGCCACCTTGTAACGGATGATCATGTTCTGGTCCACCACGAAATTCGTCGGATATCCCGGCACGCCATAAGTAAGTCCGACTTGGTTTGCGGCAGCGAGCACCGGGAACGTAAGGCCGTAATTGTTAGCCCAGGTCTGGAGATCGGCCAAATCCGGCGCGGCGCCGCCGTTGTCCTGCGTCAAAATGGTGATAACCTGGACACCACGACTCTGATAAGGGATCCAGAAATCCTCCTGCAGCTCAGGGGCTTCGGTACGACAATGGGAACACCACATGGTGGAGAAATCTATGACGATGACATCCCCCCAGTGGTCATAGAGCGTGTAGTTGGTGTTGAACTGTGACAGCAGGGTGAAATCCACGGCCTGGTCGCCGACGAACAAACCCGCTGAAACATGCTGGGGAACAAGACAAACCGCCACCACCAGCACTATCATGATAGCCTGACGTCCCATTGAGACCCTCCATCTGATTGGTTAGTGATTGAAGCTTCAAAGCCAAATCCACTTCAATGTAGTGACGAGAATGACACAAGTCAACTTCCCTGGAAATCATTCGAATCCCCCGTCAGAACTCTCCCGGCTGGTCCACGTCCACCTCCTGGCATACCGCCTTCTCATCATGGGAGTGCAGAGAAATAGCTGGGTTGTTATAGTTTTCAATGAGTTCTTTACATTTCGCGGGGGATTCGGAAAACCGCCTTCCCAAGATTATTTCAACCATGAGATCCGCTGATCCCGGGCCGAACAGGCGGCCGCCTCCCGGGTGCCAGTAACTACATGCCGTGATGGTAATGTACCATGCCATCGTATAAAGTGGTGGCAGCGGCATGTGATGCAGAATCCACAGCCTGTCCAGTGCTGTGCAGGAGGAGACGGTATGGCGCGAACCGGACAGAGAACCGGCAAGGATAAAAAAACCAACCGGGACCGTCGGGAGACACTTCAAGCGGCTGGCCTGACGCCGCCGCCGGAGATCGTGTCCGGACCATTGTACGATTGGAGGTTCTATATCGCGCCAGCCATCATCGCCGGAATCATCTCATCGGCTGCATACCTGCTGCTCTACCTGGCATCATGAAACGGCTGGCTGCGGAAACCGGCCGGACCGCTGATCGCCGGCAGGCTTGACAGTCATGTCCACCGGCGGTTTCCGGTCGATAATCCACATCGAGGAGTCCGTAATGAAGAGACCAGTTTTTTTTCTTGCTGGAAAAGAATTCAATCGTCCCGCGGGATGGTCGCCGATACCGTTGACCGGTTGGTTTGTCATGATCTCGGTCATGCTGCTGATCATGACCGGAGGCGTTTCAGCCCAGCAGCAGGAAATTCTGACGGCGCCTGCGCCGGATATGAAAGCGCTTCTCGACCAGTTGAAGGGTGACGACACCTTTACCGCGGACACGGCGGCCGATGCCCTGGTCGCATTTGGTGATGCCGCCGTGGCGCCGTTGCTGGACTTGCTCGATCCCAGCCGCCGGGATGCCTGCGCCGGCGCCATGAAAGCACTGGCGGCGATCGGTGACACGAGGGCGGTGGCGCCGATCATGACGCTTCTCGAGCAACTCAAGCCCACTCCTCACGACCACGATACCTTCGCCCTCGAATACCTGAGGCACGAAGCCATACGCAGTCTCGGCGTGCTTGGAGATAGAAAAGCCATCCCCCTGCTGCGTCAAGCGGCGGAAAGCAGCGACCGGCATGATCGTGTCAGAGCGCTTACCGGCTTGGCAAGGCTGGATGCGCCGGATGCCCTGCCGGCGCTTGCAGCCTACGTGACGCATGAGGATGCAGCCCTACGCAGCATGGCTGTCTCCTGCCTCGGTGAACTCGGGGGTGATCGAGTCCTGGAATTCCTGGTGCGCGCGGTTGATGATCCTCAATGGTTCGTAAGGGATGCAGCAGCGGAGGCGTTGGGCAAATTGGATTCGCGACGGGCGCGAAACGCGCTTGAATCATTGCGGCGTGATCCGAATCCATTCGTCAGAAGGACCGCTGAACACGCGCTCAAGTCCATGGCTCCCGGGGAGCTGTGAAACCCTGACCGGATAGCGGCGATGGTCAAGGTGAAAATCAGCAGGAACCAGTCGATCGGTTCAGGAACCTTCTCTGGGAGTCGCCTCCGAATCATCCCCGGACGAAATGGTCTCCCGTAACGCGGGCGGACTGGCATCAAGGTTCCCTCCGGCTGGAAGCAATTGAGTCTGCGCAAACCTGAAGATGCTCTTGTTGAAAAACAGCAGCCACAGAAAGAATGGCATCAACATGCTGCCGGCCTGCTCCATGAACGCCTGCAGGTAAAGCATCAAGCGTCCCTTGAGAAACATGAGAAAGGCGGTCTTGTCAGCCGTGTCGATGTGGATTTCCTGATGCAGCTTGAGATAGTAATCCAGCTCGATGTGCAGGACATGCGTGGCGCTCAGCGCCAGAAATCCCGTAAGGATGAACACCAGGCGCCGCCGCCAGCGGACGCCCGGAGTCACCAGGAACAACGAGAGGAAGGGCACCACGTTGAAATGCAAAGTCAACAATTCGAGTGCCGCCTTGAATTCGGGTGGTTTGAGGAGATACATGTTGGGCAGGATATGAAGCAGGGCGAGTTTGCCATCCTTCAGTTCCAGGATGAAATCAGCGGGCAGGGAGAGTTCGACGATCCACTTGAGCACGATGTTGTAACAGCCGCTGGCACCGAAGTACCAGAGCGGCGCCACCACTGTCGCAGCCACCAGAAACTTGATCAGGAACCAGCCGGCGGATTTCACGCGGCAGATGCTTCCCGCGGGGCCTGCGTGTCACTATGCACGAACTTCTCTTTCCACACCAGCCAGAAAAAGATGACGAAAATGATGAATATTCCCTGCCACATCCATTCATGGAACCAATCGAACAGGTCGCGCCAGTACAGCCCGATGATGCCAAGCGCTGTCATGCGCACGGTGTTGACCACGTACAGACCGGGTATGCCGATCAACAGACCGATGGATTTTTCCTTGATGGTTGAAGGAAACGCGATCACCGCCGCGGTATAGATCATCATCCCGAAAATGCCGGCGCACTGGTAGATGATTGAAAAAGAAAAAGCGCTTTCGATAGTGAGACTGGGTCCATGGGTGACCGTTGTCAGGCCGAACAGGTTCAGGATAGCCGCGACCGTCTCCGCCATGAAGATGGGGAGATATGTGGCGATGTAGTCGGTGGTGACTTTCCAGTGGAGGAAAAAGTAGAACAACAGCCAGAGGTAAAGAAGCAGGGAGTAAAATTTCACCAGCACCATATTTTTCTTGAAGAAGCCAACAATTGACGAGAACATTTTCTTCAAAACTCACCCCATCATCCTGGACAGTCATGGTCTCTCGACCTGAATGATGTTGGATTATAGGAAGGAGGTGCATGAGTGTCAAGAACAGGCGTCATGGATCGCCGATTGTCACTGGCCGGGTAGTGTTTTAACTCGCGCTGAGGGAGGTGGGAAGCGGCGCGCGAACGATCCGGGATCTGTCGGAGCCTTGAGGGGCTGTCGCTGTATGCACATTCACGACGAAGCATTGGAAAGCAAACGATGCAGGGGTGTCAGGAGAATACCCGCCGCTGCCATGGTGGCGCAGCAGGTCTTCTCCATGCCTGCTGCCACCCAGTCTTGCGCATCAACTTACCATTCGACCGGACGACGACCACCGTTTTCCATATAATGATACTTGCACCGAGTGGCGATCAGATGGTCAGTCCCGCTTCACGGGCGGGAATCAGGGATGTTTGTGCGGATTCGGGCCGGGCGGCGCTGATTTGTCGAGGATCTTGAGACTGGTCGACAGCAGGTCTATCTCAGCTTGCACCGCGGCGATATCCGCCCCGGTGCCGATAATCAGCATGGCCACCTTGTAGTCGGGACCAGCCAGTTCGTAGATCGCAAACTGTCGATCAACCACAAACTTCTCTTTCCGCGACACCTCGATCCTGGCTGCCCCGCTGGCGCAGTGAACATCCTGCCGTGCCGGCAAGGGGATCATTTCGAGCGGTTTTTCCACGGCCAGGCGCAATTTCCCGGTAAGGCGGTTGAAGATTGTTTCGATGTCGACCGAAGGCTTTGCCACGACAAAAAAGGCTTG
>JAFGDC010000626.1 GCA_016932295.1 candidate division CSSED10-310 bacterium | reverse complement strand
CTGGCTGTATCTGGGCAGTATCCGGGAGTATTGGGAAGCGCACATGATACTGCTGGGTTCCAGGCCGCAGATCGATCTGAAGGAATGGAAGGTGCGCTCCAATCCCGACGACCGCTCCATGAGCGACAGGCCGCCGGTATCCTGCGGACCGCGGGCCTTTATCAGCAATGCGCTGATAGGTGATGGAGCGGTGATTCACGGCACGGTGATCAATTCGGTGCTGTCGCCCGGAGTGGTGGTGGAGGAAGGCGCTGTGGTGACTGATTCCATCATCATGCATGACTGCATGATATGCAGCAACAGCAGGGTGAGTCATTGCGTGCTGGACAAGGATGTATTGGTGGGAGGCAGTTCCATCCTGGGCGGCGGCGGTGCGGACACCCCCATCACGGCGCTGGCAAAGGCCACGGTGGTTCCACCGAGAAGCACCATCGGACGAGGCTGTGCACTGGAGATGCTGCTGTCGCCTGAAGATGAGCCGATACAGTTGCACGATGGCGAAAGTCTGGTATAGGAGGCGGACATGTTCGATCCCGACAAGGTGGTGGCGCTGCTGCTCGCCGGTGGTGAAGGCAAGCGCCTGCAGATCCTCTCCACGGAACGGGCCAAGCCGGCGGTGCCGTTCGGCGGCATGTATCGCATCATCGACTTCACGCTGAGCAATGCCATGCATTCCCGCATCCAGAGGGTGGGCGTCTTGACCCAGTATCGACCTTCCAGTTTGATGGATCACCTGGAGATCGGTGAATCATGGGACATGGTAGGCCGGCGGCGGGAGTTGAAGATCATGCCGCCCGGGGTCGGCCACGCGCCGTTCGATTGGTACAAGGGTACCGCCGATGCGGTCTATCAGAACACCAACTACCTGACACGCAACAGTCCCGACCTGGTGTTGATCCTGTCAGGCGATCATATTTACCACATGGATTACCGGCGGCTCATCAATTTTCACCTGGACAATGGCGCCGACGCCACGCTCACCACCATGCGTGTACCAATAGAACAATGCACCAGGTTTGGCGTGGTGGAGGTGAATGAAAACCACCTGATCACCGCCTTCGAGGAAAAACCAGCCGTACCCAAAAGCGATCTGGCCTCGCTGGGTATTTATTGCTTCAACCTTGACGTGTTGCTCATGTTTTTGAAGTTGGATGCGCAGGACAGTCATTCCTCCCATGATTTCGGCCGGGACCTGCTGCCCAAGATGATCGACGAACTGCGGTTCTACTCCTACACCTTCGATGGGTACTGGCGGGACGTCGGAACCGTGCACTCGTATTGGGATGCCAACATGGACGTGCTCCGCCCCGACTCCGGTCTCGACCTCCAACGCTGGAAGGTGCGCACCAACCTGCGCTACCGCTGGGTGGGGGAACTCCCGCCCATGTCTGTCACCACCGGTGGCAAGGCGATCAATTCACTGATCTCCAAGGGATGCGTGATCGAGGGCGAGGTGCGCGACAGCATTCTCGGTCCGGGAGTCAGGGTCCTACGGAAAGCCCGGGTGGTCGATTCCATCATCATGCATGACACCACCGTGGGTGCCGGCGCGTGCGTTTCCTACTCGATCATCGACAAGGACGTGATCGTGGGCGGTAATGCGCGCATCGGGGACGACCGGGCCGAAGCGCACGGTGACGGCGCGCTCGAAGGACTTACCATCATCGGGAAGAAGGCCAGCATTCCATCCGGGTACACGATCGGAAGTAACTGCATGATCCCGCCGAAAGTGGCCGCGCGCCAATTGCCTGGAAAGGGCATGGAGGACGGCGCCAGGGTCATGGAACAGGAGGTTTGATGGCGAAACGTTCCGAGTCCAACCTGGTGGTGATTATCATGGTGATAGCCACCGTACTGGGTGCCGTGTGGCTGATCGCCGGGTCCATCGAGGCGTTTCGGCCACTCCTCGGGCAATTCGAATCCCTGTTCGCGAGCCGGACGTTCCTGATCGTAGCCGGCGGGCTGTTAGTACTGTCGCTCGCCATAAGCATTTTTAATTTCATAAAAGCCAAGTACAGGGAACGGACGCGAAGGGACTCCAAGGAGCATGTCATTTCACTTACCCAGCGGCTTAGTGACGAGGAACTGCGGGAACACTTCTTCAAGTGGCTCAGCCCGCAGGAAATCCAGGCCTACATCAAGGCCTTGTCAGACAAGGAACCGCTGGACATCATCCAGTTGGTGGATTTCATGCTGGTGCAGGCGGCCGGACAACGCGCCAGCGATATCCACCTGGAACCCCTGGAAGACAAGATCCTTATGAAGTTCCGCATCGACGGGGTGATCCACGAGATCAGCATGCTGGACAAACGGATACATCCACGCCTGGTGTCGCGGCTGCGGGTCATGTCCAACCTGGCCATCTATGAGAAGGGAGTCCCCCAGGACGGCCGGCTCACCACCAAGATAATGGGCACATCGTACGAGGTTCGAATATCAATAATGCCGACGCTGCATGGGGAGAAAACCGTAATCCGGCTCTTCGGCCAGGAAGAAATGCGCTTCTCACTGGATCAACTGGGGATGAACAGCATGATGTTGGAACAGTTGACCGAGGTAATACGCAGACCACAGGGGATTATCTTTCTCACCGGACCCACCGGCTCGGGCAAGACCACTACTATTTATTCGCTTTTAAAAGCCATCTATGACATGCAGCAGGCATCTGTGAACATTGTCACCATCGAGGATCCGATCGAGCATGACGTGGAGCAGTTCAACCAGTCGCAGGTGAACAACGTGCGCGGGTTGTCTTTCGCCAGCGGTTTGCGCACCATCCTGCGGCAGGATCCGGATGTGATCATGGTGGGCGAGATCCGCGACTTTGAAACCGCCGAAATCGCCATCCGCGCCGGCATGACCGGACACCTTGTGGTGACCACCATTCATGCCGATTCTCCAGCAGGAGTGTTCAATCGCCTGATCGAAATGCACATCGAACCGTTCCTGTTGTCCTCCGCCACTTCCGCGGTATTGTCTCAGCGGTTACTACGCAAGCTTTGTCCCCATTGCCGCGAACCTGCCATTCCACCACTGAGCCTGCTTGAACGAGCCGGTATACCTCCCGACAGGGAGCAGCACTACTTCACCGCGCGGGGATGCGGCAAATGCATTTACCGGGGATTCCAGGGACGTACAGGCATTTTCGAGCTGCTGGTGGTGAACGACCGGATTCGTGACATGATCGCACACAAGAGTTCCACTCACGAGATCCGCAACGAAATCCGCCGGCAGGGTGTACAGAGCCTGATGGAAGATGGGTTGCGAAAGGTGGACCAGGGGATCACGTCTTTACAGGAGCTGCTGCGGGTCACCATGTAACGAGGTCGTCCGCGATCCCGGTCAGGATGGCGCGACCATGGGAAAGTGCTTGCCGCGGTGGGCGTTATTCCAGTATGACTACACAGATGCCACAAACGAGGTGATGGCGGCGGTCTCGGGCGCCACCGGAAGCATGTGCCATGACGGGATTTCTTGCGAATAAATGGGTACCGCGTATAGTAATCGTGTTGTGCGTGCTGGCTGCAGTCATGATGGTCATGAGAAAAAAATGGGATCCCGCGGCGAAGCATGATGCCGTGCTGGATGATCGAATAACGGTCAACCTTGATTCGCCCATCGAGGCGGCACGGGTCATGGCGGTGCGCAGGTTGGCCGGAAGCGGTCTGCCCGAGTGGAGAGGGTTATTATTCCGAGCCATGATCAACGACAGCCCCGCGGTGCAGCGGGAAGCCGCGGCCGCGCTGGCCGAAACGGCTGACCCGGCGCTGGCTGCCAGCCTGGTGGCCGGCCTTGGAGTGGCTGACGATGCCGTGCAGATGATCTGTGCCAAGGCGTTGCTGCTGCTCCCCGATGCCGGGACGGAGGAGATGCTGGACGGTCTCGAGAATTCCAGGCCGGCGGCGGTCCGCGCATGGTGCGCGGCGATCCTTGGGCAGCGGCAGGAGGAGGCCGCCGTGCCGCGGTTGGGAACGCTCATCCATGCCGATGAGGACCGGGTTGCCGCCGCCGCGGTCGCGGCGCTGGCGCGCTTCGACAAGCGCGGACCGGCGCTGTTGGCGGCACAATTCGAAACCCTGCTGCCACGAGTGCGGGCTCAGGCCGCCATGGCGCTCGTGGAGCATGGTTGGAGCGATGAAGTGGAGCGATTGGCCGCACGTGGAGATGCACAAACCGTGATCGCCTGCCTGGAGGGTATGGCCGGTGCCGGAGTGGCTGGCACGTTCATCGAACAATACCTGGACGATCCTGACCCCTCGATTCGACGGGCGGCGGTCACCGCGGCGGCGGTGCTGGAATGTGACTCGCTTGATGACCGGCTGCCCGGATTGGCGGCCGATCCAGATCCGATTATCCGATTACTGGCATCCAGACGACTGAAAGAGTACAATAGTCTGATTTTTACGGGAACGGTCACACCCGTTTCCGCTGGAGTCAGACAATGAGCACATGCACTCTCTGCCAATCGCGCAAGGCGAAACGTCACTGTCCCGCCCTGGACCGCGGGATCTGCTCGATTTGCTGCGCCAAGCAGCGCCTGGTGGATATCGAGTGCCCGGAGGATTGCCGGTATCTCGAACAGCGGCGGCGGGTCAGATCCGATTCGTTCACAGAAATGGATGCACTTCCGTTCAACCAAATGCTGTTGTTGGACCAGTTTTCGGCACATCAGTACTTACTGCAGCCGTTCCTGGTGCTGGTTCTCGATGCGATGCACGCGCTGTTCAAGCGGGATGCCTTCTTTACCGATGCCATGATTCTGAACGTGCTGGACTACCTGATCGACGTTCGCCACGTGGAATCTCTGGGCGACGACGAAATGGAAATGAACCGGGGTTCCGTGCTTTCTTTCACTATTCGCGATCTTGTCCGAAGCTACCGCATCGAACACCCGAACCTTTCGGCCATGCAGGTACGGGCGGTGCTGGCCGTTATGAAATTCAACATCATCCGGCTCCGCTGGCAGGAAGCGGACAAGGATGAACGACTGTTCATCAGGTATGCATTGAAGCAGCACAAGGACGAGGTAGCGCAACCGCCGAAGGCAGAAGACGAATTGCTGCTCATGCGCCAGTTTCTGAATGGTGTGAAGTGATGGAAGAACGGGTCGCCACCGGACGCATCGACAACCGCTGCTGCATGGCGGATTTATTCTACCAGTTGTATATCAACCGCGAAAACGGATTGCTGCTGATGGCGGATCAGGAGCAACGCATCTACTTCAACCTGAAGGACGGCGATGTCATCTATGCGAGGTCCAACATCACTGGAGAGAATCTCAGCGGATTGCTCATCCAGGACGGGCTGGCGACGCGGGAGCAGCTCTCGGTCATAGGTAAGAACCTGGCTGACATCACTGCCAGGGATCTGGTGGAGATGCAGATGATGCGGGAGAGCGAGGCGGTCTGGTGGCAGAAGATCCTGATCCGCGACATCACGCTGCATGCCTTCCGCTGGACCAGCGGGGCCTACAAGTTCACCTCGGGGCGGACACTGGCATCCTGTTACCTGGCTACTCCCATCGACACCTGGAACCTGATCGAGGGGAGTCTGCAGCAGATCAACAACCTGCTGCTGTTGCAGACATTTCTCGGTCCCCTGACCGCGGTGCCGAGGGTGAATCAGAACATCATGCGCAACATCACGGCGCTCCCCCTGAAAATACGGCCGCAGGATGGTTTCATTTTGTCCCGGGTCGACGGGTCGTCCACCATCAAGGATATCATCACCATGGCTGGTCCCAACAAGATCGAGGCGTGGAAATTCCTGTTGCTGGCCAAAATCGTGCACCTGATAACCTTCGCTGATACGCCCGAGGAACTCCAGGCCGAGTCTCATTCGCCTCTGCAGCTTTCCAAGAATGAGCTTCAGGACATCACCCTGACCGCTGAGGAGATCACCATTCTCGATTCCGAGGCTTCACGGCGACGGGCCGAGGAAACCGCGGCCATCGATTTGAACGCCGAGGCTTCCTACATGCGTGACGGCCGCTATGTTGAAGATGGAACAGTGACCTCCGGCGCACTCGATGTAGACAATCTGCGGACCTCAAAGGCCAGGGAAGAGGATCACGCCGGCAGCGCGGAAGACAAGATCATCTACGTCATCGATGGTGAGGAGGTGGATGGCGAGGCTGACCTGATCTTCGGCAAAGGCAAATCATCGGATAAAGGCGCCGGCACCGCCGGAGCCTCCAAATCCGGCAAGGTGCACAAGACCATCGAGGAGATGTGGGAGGAGTGGATTTCGACCGACAGCCAGGGTCCGACAGGCGAAGATCGTCTGGAGGAGGACTTCGCATCGCGCTGGCAGGACTGGATCAATCTGGAGGAGGAGCGGGAGCGGATTGAGGGCAAGATCATCGAAATCACCGAAGAGATAGAGAGTCTGCCGGAGAAGAACAAACGCGAGGAATACTACGACCGTCACGAAGAACAGATCAAGACGCTGCATACGCGTCTGGATGAATTGAACAAGGACAAGAAGCTGCAGGTCATCTACTTCTACCGGCGGAGCACCATCAAGAACTATTACGAGATCCTGGGGTTGAACCGCACCGATTCCATCGAGGTGATCAACGAGGCGTATTATACACTGTCGCAGCAATTCAATCCCGACCGGCACAAGAAGGAGCATCTGGGGCAGGTATGGGAGATGCTCAAGAGTCTCCACGAGCGCGTTCTCGAGGCATACAGCGTGCTGTCCGAGCCGGCGCAGCGGGAGCGTTATGACAGACAGTTGGAGGAGCAGGATGCGGCCATGAAGTTGTCGGCGGATCGCCGTGGGATTATCGCCAGGAAGAATTACGGATTCGCTGAAGCGGCGCTGATCAAGGGTGATTTCAAACGCGGGTGTGAGTATCTCCGCGCCGCCATCAGCCTCAATTCGAAGGAGCCGGATTATTACGTCGCATTGGCCGAAGCATTGTCAGCCAATCCCAAGTGGTACTGGGAAGCGATGAAAAACCTGAACCGCGCCATCAAGCTGGAACCCACCAATCCCAAGTTTTACTTCCTGATCGGCAAACTGTTTTCACGGTGGGGACGTATCACCATGGCGCGCACCGCCTTCAATCTTGCGCTGCGCTTCGATCCATCCTATCCCAACTTGAAGAAGGAACTCCTGCTCCTGGACTCGAAGCGGAACACGTCGACCCGGACCTGATCTTCCTATCAGGCGCTTTCCTGCCCAGGATTCCTTACCTGAGAAGACAGGCAGCCGCCTGCCTTGACCCGCGGGGCGGCGGGATTCTCCCGCCGCGATTTCCGTACTTCGATTACCGCGAGCGCGTTGATGAGATCATTCCTCCTCGACAAACCGTGCGATGGCCACCACCTGACTTTCCTCGATGGTGTCCTGAAGCTTCACTCCCTGGGTGCTGCGACCTATGGCGCGCAGGCTCTCCGCATTGACCACGAAGCGGATGATGCGGCCTATATCAGTGATGAGCAGCACTTCATCCTCGTCGAACACCCTGAGGATACCCACCACCGGACCGTTGCGTTCCGTGATGCGGATATTCTTCACACCAACGCCGCCGCGGGTCTGCAGCCGGTACTTGTCCAGGTCGGTGCGTTTACCGTAGCCGTACCGGGTAACCGCCAGAATCGTCGCCACCGGGTCTGTGACCACCATCCCGATGACGTAATCGCCGCTTTTCAGTTTTACCCCGCGCACCCCCATGGCGGTTCGCCCCATGGCCCTGACATCAGCTTCAGAGAACCTGATGGCCATGCCCAGATGGGTGGCGATGAAAACCTCCATGCCATGCTCCACCTGGCAGACACCGATAAGCTCGTCGCCCTCGCGTATATTCAGAGCGATGAGTCCACAGGTCCTGGTGCAGGACTGGAATTCGTTGAGCATGGTTTTTTTGACCGTGCCGTCCTTGGTGACCATTATCAGGGCGGCCTCCTGCTCGAAGCTGGCCACCGCGAGCACCGTCGCCACCCGTTCGTCGCTCTCCAGATGGAGCAGGTTGGCGATGGGGGTGCCGCGAGAGTTGCGGCCGCTTTCCGGGATACGATAGACCTTGAGGCCGTAAACCTTGCCACTGGTGGTGAACACCAGCAGGTAGTTGTGGGTGGAGCTGACGAACATGTGTTCGACGAAGTCTCCTTCCTTCGGCCGGATGGCACGCGAACCCTGGCCGCTGCGGCGCTGGGCGCGGTAGAGGCTGAGGGGGCTGCGCTTGATGTAGCCCTGGTGCGTCACCATCACCGCCATCTCCTCCTCGGCGATGAGGTCTTCCAGGTCTATATCCGAGCTGTCCTCGAGAATTTCCGTGCGGCGTTCATCGGCGAATTTTGCCCTGATTTCCAGCAATTCGTTATGGATCGTCTGCATCAGCAAGCTTTGCGAACCGAGGATGGCTTCCAATTTGGCTATTTCTTTGAGCAGTTCACGATACTCGTCATTGAGTTTTTCTCGTTCCAGGCCGGTGAGGCGTGCCAGGCGCATATCAAGGATGGCTTGGGCTTGGATGTCGCTGAAGCCGAAACGTTCCATGAGTTGTGTCTTGGCGACGTCGGTGTTTTCCGCGGCGCGGATCAGGGTGATGATGGCATCGATATGATCGATGGCGCGGCGCAAACCCACCAGGATATGGGCGCGGTGCTGCGCCTTGGCGAGCAGGAACCTTGTGCGCCGGACCACCACCTCGCGGCGGTGATCGAGGAACAGGCTTAGAACCTCTTGCAGATTCAGCACGCGGGGTTGATTGTCCACCAGCGCCAGCATGATGACGCCGAAGGTAACCTGCATATTGGTGTGCTTGTAAAGCTGGTTGAGAATGACCGACGAAAGTTCATTCTTTTTGAGTTCTATGACGATGCGGGTACCGTCCCGATCGGATTCGTCGCGCAGGTCTGAGATACCTTCGATTTTTTTGTCCTTGACCAGTTCCGCGATCTTCTCCACGAGGGCAGCCTTGTTGACCTGGTAAGGCAGTTCATGGACGATGATGCGCTCCCGGTCGCTCTTCGGCATAGGTTCCACCATGGCCTTGGCGCGCAGGACAATACGGCCGCGGCCGCTGCGATAGGCCTGTAATATGCCTTCCCTGCCGAAGATGTAGGCGCCGGTGGGAAAATCAGGTCCTGGAATGATCTTCAAGAGGTCGGAAAGAGAGCAATCCGGCTCCTGGATCATGTAGATCAGGGCATCGACCACCTCGCCAAGGTTATGAGGAGGGATGTTGGTGGCCATGCCGACGGCGATGCCCGAGGAGCCGTTCACCACCAAATTCGGCACGGAAGACGGCAGGACCACCGGTTCAGTAAGGCTTTCATCGTAGTTGGGAACGAAGTCGACGGTGTTAAGGTCGATGTCCTTGAGGAGTTCCTCGGCCAGACGGGACATACGGGCTTCGGTGTATCGCATGGCCGCCGGCGGATCGCCGTCCACCGAACCGAAATTGCCCTGACCTTCCACCACGAGGTAGCGCATGGAGAAGTCCTGTGCCATGCGGACCATGGTGTCATAGATCGCCGCGTCGCCGTGGGGATGGAAGTTACCCATGACTTCACCAACGATCTTGGCGGACTTCCGGAATGCCTTGTTGCTGGCCAATCCCATCTGGGACATGGCAAACAGCACGCGGCGATGGACCGGTTTCAAGCCGTCCCGGACATCCGGCAGGGCTCTTCCCACGATCACGCTCATGGCATAATCGAGGAAGCTGCTCTTCATCTCGTCTTCAATATTGATATTTACTATCTGTTCTTCCGTGATCATTGCTTCCTCATCTATTCATGAACCGCCGACAGGGAACCCTGCCAGGTATCGTGATCCCAGGTTTCAGGTTTTCAGACATCGAGATTGCGGACTTCAAGCGCGTTCTCCTGGATGAAATTGCGGCGGGTTTCCACATTGTCCCCCATCAGGATGGAGAAAATTTCATCAGCCTCGATGACATCCTCCACCGTCACCAATTGCAGGGTGCGCCCTTCCGGGTTCATGGTGGTCTCCCACAACTGTTCGGCGTTCATCTCGCCCAATCCTTTGTATCTCTGTACCGTCAGCCCCTGCTTGGCGGTCTTGAACACTTCCTCGATCACTTCCAGGTAGGAGCCCATTTCGCTCCTCTGCTGATTGCGTTCGAGCACCAGGGGCGGGGAATCGATGAAACTCAATTCCTTTTTCAAACCACGCAGTTCTTTGAAATCAATGTTGAAGACCAACTGGGGGTCAAGCACCCGCTCATTGAACTGACTCGAACCGTTCAGCACCAGAACGTACGACTCGAGATTGTCATTATAGCGCACATCGCACTGGATCCCCTTCATGTCCAGCTCAGACATCAGGGTCATCATGGTATCGCGGTTTTCGAACATGGCAGGATCGGTCACCCTCATGGCAAGATAATCCATCATTTCACTGCTCAGTCCCCGTTTCGTATATTTTTCGTAGATGGTCCTGAGCCGCAGCATTTTCCGCACCACGGCGACCAGGAAGCTGCCCTCGAAACGTTCACCGGTGTTGTCTATCACCAGGGTCAGTTTCCGGCATGCTTCGTCCAGCAGGTACTCCTCGTATTCTTTTTCGTTCTTGATGTATCTCCGCATCTTTCCACGTTTCACCAGATAGAGCGGCGGCTGGGCGATGTACAGATGCTTGTGCTCCACCAGATCAGGCATTTGCCGGAAGAAAAAGGTGAGGAGCAATGTGCGGATGTGTGCGCCGTCGACATCGGCGTCGGTCATGAGGATGATCTTATGGTAACGAAGCTTGGTCAGGTCGAAATCCTCCGATCCGATGCTCGTGCCGAGTGCCGTGATGATGGTGCGGATTTCGTTATTGTTCAACATCTTGTCGAACCGGGACTTTTCCACGTTGAGCACCTTGCCGCGCAGGGGCAGGATGGCCTGGGTGCGACGGTTGCGCCCGGTCTTGGCGGAACCGCCGGCGCTGTCTCCCTCGACGATGAACAACTCGCTCAAGGCAGGATCCCGTTCCGAACAATCCGCGAGCTTGCCGGGGAGCGACATGGAGTCGAGCGCACCCTTGCGCCGCGCCAAGTCGCGCGCCTTGCGGGCTGCATCCCTGGCCCGGGCGGCATTGACCGCCTTGCCGATGACGGCCTGGGCGACGATGGGATTTTCCTCCAGGTATTCGCCGAGTTTTTCGTTAATGACCCCCTCGACGATACCCTTGATATCGCTGTTGCCCAGTTTGGCCTTGGTCTGACCCTCGAACTGCGGCTCCGGCAACTTGACGCTTATCACCGCAGTAAGACCTTCGCGGATATCATCACCGGTAAGCGGAACCTTGAGGTTTTTCAGCATTTCGCGACTCTGCGCGTAATTGTTGATGGACCTGGTCAAGGCGGCGCGGAAGCCACTCAGATGCGTGCCGCCTTCGATCGTCCGGATATTATTGGCATAGCTGAAGACCTGTTCGTTGAATTCGTCATTGTACTGGAACGCCACCTCGACGATGACGCCGTTATCGGTGCTCTTCTGCATGAAAATGGGATCGGGATGCAGGGTCTTGCGATTGCGGTTGATATGTGCCAGGAATGAGACAATACCGCCCTCATAGAAGAAATCCCGTTGCGTGTCGTCACGCTCGTCGAGAATGCTGATGCGCAGACCCGCATTAAGAAAGGACAGTTCACGCAGACGGGTGGCGAGAATGTCGAAGCTGAAATCGAGGGTTTCGAATATTTCAGGGTCAGGCTTGAACCGGATGATGGTGCCATGCTTGTCGGTGATTCCGACCCTGGTGAGGGTATCCTGGGGAACGCCCCGTTTGTAGTTCTGCCGGTGCACGGCGCCGTCCACCCTGATCTCGAGCTGCAGCCATTCGCTGAGGGCATTGACCACGGACACGCCCACGCCGTGCAGACCGCCGGATATCTGGTAGGCCTTGCGGTCGAATTTTCCACCGGCATGAAGGACCGTCATCACCACTTCGGCGGCCGAACGCTTTTCGGTGGGATGCATATCCACGGGAATACCGCGGCCGTTGTCGATGATGGTGACGCTGCCGTCGTCATGGATGATGACCCGGATCTGATCGCAGACCCCCGCCATGGCTTCGTCAATGCTGTTGTCGACCACTTCGTAGACCAGGTGATGCAACCCTGTGGGTCCGGTGCTTCCGATATACATGGCCGGCCTTGTACGGACCGCCTCCATACCGCCCAGCACCTTGATGCTGTCCGCCCGGTACTCGCCGGACGGTGGTTTTTTTTCGTTCGTCATGACTCCTCCAGACTCATCGCGCCGCCGCTCAACCGAAAGACCGCGGCAGTCTCCAAAAGATCGGAGATTTTACCATAGTCGGTTGTACTTATGAAGCTTTGAGTTGTGGTTTTCAGGTACTTCATCAAATCTTTACAGCGATGCTCGTCCAATTCAGCGGTGATATCATCGAGCAGCAGTATGGGACAGGCGCCGGTGACCTGTTTGAAGAGTTCCAGCTCCGCCATTTTCAGGGACACCACCATGCTTCTTTGCTGGCCGCGCGAGCCGTAGTCCCGGATCTTCCTTCCATTCAACAGGATATGCAGATCATCGCGATGCGGACCGATCAGGGTGATAAACCGTTGTCGTTCAGCTCCGGCCGTGGCTTGCAGGCCGCGTTGCATGGCAGCCTTGAAAGCCTCTTCATCCATGCCGTCCTCGTAACGGCCGTACCGCACCTCCACGTCCTCACCAGGCGACATGCCATGATGGATGTCATGGACCAGGGGCGCCAGCCGCCGGACATATCGGCAGCGACGATACCTCAGCCGGGAGCCCAGATCCGTCAGTGAATCGGTCCATGCCGCCAGTTCATCCTCAGGCACCGGATGAACGCGCAACAACCGGTTCCGTTGCTCCAGGACTTTTCGGTAGCCGCGATAGAGATCGAGATAGCGCGGGTACATCTGAAGCAGCGCCCGATCGATGAAGGCGCGGCGGTGTTCGGGCGGACCCTGGGCGATGGCGAGATGCTCCGCCGTGAACAACACGTACGGCAAACCACCCAGGTAATCCATGATGCTCCGGATCCGTGTTCCGTTGCGCAGAAATTGCCTGACTCCTTCCTTGATGCGCACCTCCAGCTCCGCTTCCACACCGTCCTGGTCAACGAGCGCGCGCAACCGGCCGAAACCGCTCCGCCACTTGACCGTCTCCCTGACAGATCTGGTCCTGAATGACTGGCCATCGGCAAGCATCACCAGTGCTTCGAGCACACTGGTCTTGCCCGCGGCGTTTGGTCCGGCGAGTACATTGAGACCGGGATTGAAAGCCACCTTCTGCTCGATGAGATTGCGAAAGCCGATGGTTTCCAGTTCTCTGACAATAAATCTGTTCAAGGGGCTGTATGATTCCTCCGGCGCCGCCATGAATGAGCGGCGCCGCGCCTGGTCCGCGGTCAGACGACGATGGGCATGACGAGACTGGTCACCTGCAGCTTGGCATCCTTATCGGATGTATAATGCGGAGTCACCAGAACGGGTTCGTCTTCCTGTACCATGTGCAGTTCCACGGCGTCGGTCTCGATTACCTTCAAGGCCTGCAAGAGATAATCGGCGTTGAACCCGATGGCGGTCGCCATGCCGTCGTATTCGATTTCCATATGATCCTTGGCCAGACCAGCCTCGGCGGAACTCGCATTGACTTCCATCAGATTCTCGCCGAATTGCAGGCGGACACTATGAGTCTTGTTGTCGGAGAAGAGTCGCACCCTATGTACCAGGCCGTAAAACTTGATCCGGTCCAGGATGGCGCAGTACTTCATCGTCTTGGGAATGACCATCTGGTAATTTGGATATTCACCATCGATCAGCTTCGCCACCACGTACTCTTCACCACTGTTCACCACAACCAGGTTCGAATCCATCCCCATGCGCATGGCACCACCGCTTTTCGCCGCCATGCGCGTGAACTCGTTCAGCATCTTGTTTGACAGGATGACCTCGAACTCCTGCTTCAACCGCCCCTCGTTGGGAGCTGCCGCAAGCGCCATGCGATGACCGTCCGTGGCCACCATCCGGATTGCCTCCTCGGTCACCTTGAACAGCACGCCGTTCAGGATCGGCCGATTCTCGTCACTGGAAGTGGCATAGGAGGTGGACTTGATCAGTTTGCCAAGCAGTGCGCCATCGATGGATATAAATTCCACCCGGGAGATGTCCGGAATCCCGGGGAAGCGCTCTGAATCGAGACACATCATCCGGAAATGCGCGTTACCGCACGTCAGCTCCGCCCACTTGTTCTCGACCACGGTCAAGCGCACCGGCGCCGGCGGCAGTTCCTGCAACGCCTCGAACAACCTGCGCCCCGGCACGGTGATGGAACCGGACTCATATACTTCCCCATCCGCCACATCCTTGATGGCCAAGTCGAGATCCGTCGCCATGAAGGTTATCTTGCCCTTCGACACTCCCTGATCAGTCTCTTCGGGCGTCTTGAACGATTCGATCAGGATGTTCTGGAGAATGGGCCTGGTGGCACTCTTCTCGACCGCCGCCTGCAGCTTTTGTACCTTCTCGACGAATACATTCTGTGGCAACTGGATGTCCATTTTTCCTTCCTTTCCGTCTAGATCGACTGCTTCTCCTGATAATCTCATTTTATTGTGTACAATACAAGAAGTAGTAGAAGGACCTGTGGAAATGTTGAATGCAGCGGTATCCTCTCGTGACAACTGGTTTTTCGCCTGGGGATAAGCCTGTGTAAAGAGCGTCCGGCCAGGAACCATTGCCGGGCAGTCACCGGCTCATGAGCCTCTCACCCCGTACCAGCCACGGCAACGATCCACGGAGTCGTCACCCTTTCCTAAGGAAAGCCTGAAAACGTGGATAACCACTCACTCCCTGGGGCCGTCTTTTTTTTCCACATTCTGTCCACATGACTTTCCACACCATTCCTGACAATCATGTGGAAAGCTAAGACAACTTTTTGTGCTGTAACGACATCGACGAGGATTACCCGGCTAAATTTCGAGAGTATCACCCTTGGGACAAGGCCGTTTTCGGTATAATGGTTACTAACAAAGTTATCAACAATTGTGGAAAAGTAATCTAACTAATTGATTTAAATGATTCTTTACCTTCTATAAAAATGCAAAAAACTACCTGGTTGCTTTCAGAAATTGCGGCGTTTTGCCCAACTCCTTGATTTCTCTTGGATTCAGATCGGATCATACTGATCAAGCGTACCTTTTTGTACAGAAAGAATGGGTCCAAATCATCGTTTCGCGCGTCCTGGACAGATGTTTGCCAATTGTTAAAAAAGTATTAACCGTCAATTGGTTGGAATTACGATTTCAAAATTGCCGCATTTCAAGGTACGTCAACTATCATGATTTCTTATTTCAACCCTGATGAAGGGGGTAACCGTATCCGATGGTGTCAACCACGCGCTTTTTCATGGCAGGTTTTCACTGCCGGACTGGTGGGGTATAGTTTTCCGCATGAACAAAGGAGGTTGCCGTGGCACGGAAGAAGATTGATTTGCGCAGCGATACCGTGACTCTGCCCAGTGATGGCATGCGCCGGGCGATGATGGATGCGCCGGTCGGCGATGATGTGTTCGGCGAGGATCCGACCGTCAACCTGTTGCAGGAGGAAGTGGCTGATCTGCTGGGCAAGGAACGGGCATTATTCGTGGTGAGCGGGACCATGGCCAACGAGATCGCCGTGAAGGTGCATACCAATCCGGCGGATGGCGTGATCCTGGAGCGCAATTCGCATATTTTCCTCTACGAGGGAGGCGGGGCGGCCGCCCTGGCCGGAGTACATCTCTATCCGGTGCTTGGCAGGCGAGGCCTCATGAATTCAGAACAAGTGCGGGAAGCCATCACTCCCGAGGACGATCCGCACATCCCCCGGACCAGGCTGGTGTGTCTCGAGAATACTCACAACCGTGGCGGCGGCTCCATTCATTCCATCGATGAGATTCGCAGCATACAGAAGGTGGCGCTGACCCACGGTATGCGAATGCACCTGGACGGTGCGCGGCTGCTCAATGCCGCGGTGGCTTCCGGGATCCCGGCGTGCGAGTACGCGCGATTCTTTGATTCGGTGAGTATCTGCCTGTCCAAGGGGTTGGGAGCGCCGGTAGGTTCGGTGCTGACCGGTTCGACGCACTTTATCCAGGAGGCGATCAGGGTCCGCAAGCTGTTCGGCGGCGGCTGGCGGCAGGCGGGGATACTGGCGGCGGCGGGACGATACGCATTGCAGCACAATGTCGGGCGGCTCGCTGATGATCATCGCAATGCCAGGCTCATGGCGGATATGCTGGCGGACCTGCCGGGGTTCGAGTTGAATCCGGACGAGGTGGAGACCAATATCGTCATAGCGGATGTGAGCGGTTTTCCTCCGGGTGCGCATGAACTGGTGCGCGCGGCCGCCGCCGGAGGTGTGGAGTTCATGGCTTTCTCCCCGGTCAGGATTCGCCTGGTCGCCAACCTGGGCGTCACTGAAAGGGACTGTCGCAAGGCGGGGGAGATCATCAGGAAGACGGTAAAGAGGCTGCTGGCGTGAACGCCGGCGGATCCCGGACCGCGATGTGGAGTTTTCTTTCCCTGGTAAGTTGTCTACAATACCGGCCTGTCGAGACAGACTGTGAGTTGCGCGTGTGATCCCAACGTAAGGGGGGGGTGAATGAACGACATCGTGAATCAGTTCCATCAGGATTTTCGTGAGACGTTGCTGCGGCTTGATGCGGGAGAGCGGAAAGCGGTGGAGTGGCAGCGGGAACTCGAGCGCATGAATTTCGAAGCCGGGTGCAGGATTGGAGGGAACAAGGCTGTTCCCTGCTACCTGTTGCCATATGTGATGAGCGGCGCCATGGAGGCGCGCGTGCGCAGGTTGACCGAGCAGATCATGAATGCCCTGGAGAAGGCGACGGAATTGTACTTCGCGGGGCCTGAGTACCGACACCTGTTCGAGTTGTCCGCGGACGAGGCGATGCTGGCGGAGATCGATCCCGGTTATACGCGAAAAATTATTCTGGCGCGTCTCGATGCATTCATCATAGGCGAGCGGATCGTGTTCATCGAGTTCAACTGTGACAGCCCGGGCGGCATGGATACCGATCTCATGGCATCGAACCTGCTGGCGGTTTCTCCGTTCAGGGAACTGGCGGAACGGTATGAGGCGCGCTGGGTGGATCTACGGCCGAGATTGCTGGATACATTGGTGCGGAAGTATTTCGATGGCGGCGGAAAGAAGGACAAGCCGGACATTGCATTGCTGGCTGATGCCCATGGGCATACCTTCCCGGAATTTATCATGCTGGTGTCCTACTTCAACCAGCAGGGTTTCCGGACGAAGTTCGGCAATCCGTGGGAAGTGGAATATCGTGACGGCGTGCTGTATCGGGAGGAACAACCGGTGGACCTGGTCTATCGGCGCGGCGCCATCGGTGATTGGACCGGGAACCTGGAACGGATTCAACCCCTCGTCAATGCCTATCGCGACGGCGCGGTCACGGTGGTCAATCCGCTCCGATCGAAAGTGGGCGGCATGAAATCCATGCTCTCAGTGCTTACCGATGAGAAGATGCAGCATCTCTTCAACGAGGAAGAACAGGCGGCAATCAGGGAGACCATCCCCTGGACCAGGTTCGTTCGGCCTGGAGAAACCTCTTACAACGGCACCGTCATATCGCTGCTGGATTTTATCGCCGCCAACCGTGAAAAACTGGTATTGAAACCCAATTCAGCTTACGGCGGACGCGATGTGGCAATCGGCCCTGAACTTTCCCAGAAGGAATGGGAGGATGTCCTGGCCCTTACTTCCACGGGTCGCTGGGTGGTCCAGGAGTATGTTCCCATACCCACCATCGAGTTGCCGGTATTCGGGCCGGAGCTGACGTTCGCCAGGAAAAAGGTGAACGTCAACTTCTTCGCCTTCAACGGTCACTACGCCGGTGCGTATGCGCGCACGTCGGATTCATCGGTCATCAACGTGGCGCGGGGTGGTGGACAGATGCCGGTGTTCACCCTGCCATAGCCGTCAACGGTTTCCGGTCGCGGCCGGCAGCGGACAGTTGGAAGAGGGCGCGGTGCAACCGCCTCACATATGAGGACGGCTATTATCCTGAGATGCGCGCCAGGTAATCCCGAACAAGCTTGACATTCGGTTTGGCGAGGAAGGCTTCTTCAAGGGAAGAGTCTTTGAGGTTCGAGCGGATGTGGTGGATGATTTTTCGCGCTTCCCGATAGCAGCCGGCGGCGGCTTGTGGTTCGTCCAGTGCTTCGTGCACGGCGCCAAGCAGGGAATGAAGTTCGAGCCGGTTGAGGGGATCCATTTCTTCCAGGCTTAGCAGCAGGTCCGACAAGGTCACCAGGGCGATGTTATAGAGTCCGAAATGCAGTTGGGCTTTCCCCACCAGGCAGGTGGCATGGATGTAATCATAGGTGTAGCAATCGCCGTTGCGCATCTTGTCGAGAAGCTTCACCATCGTGGCGATGGCGTTCTTGTCATCGCTGGTGGTGGCCCGGTAGAAATTGATCGAGATCTCGCGGAATTGAATGAAACTTTCCGCTCCGGAGCAGGAGTCCGGCAGGGCGGCCTTCTCAAGGTATTCCCAGCCTTGCCGGAGGTCTCCAAGTTCGAAGCGAATGTGAGCGGCGATCATGAAAATGTTGTGGACCAGGATGGGATCGACATCAACCTTGAGGTCAGTCAGGAGTGTGTCGCATTTTTCCGCCGCCCTTGTCATGGCGCCCAGGGAGAACAAGAGTCGCGCAGCGCGGCGCATGATGCGCAGCTTGACGCTGATGAGATTTTGCACCATGCAGATTTTTTCGGCTCGTTCGAGGGTTTCGATCGCCTCATGGTAGTACTGCATGTCTTCATGGATGAGAGCCAGGCTGTAAAGCTGGTTAGCAAGCCCGTGCATGAATTTGAGTGATTCCGCGATACGGATGGCTTCCAGGAGGTAGTCCCTGGCGCGTTCCAATTGACCCATGTGATGCAGGGTGATAGCCGTGTTGTGCAGGGCGCTGCTCCTGGCCAGGTGCATCCCGTGTTCTTCATAGAGGCGCAGCGCTTCTTCGAAGAGCGGAAGGGCTTGTTCGTTGTGCCCGAGCTTGGTGAGGATGAGGGCCAGATTGTTGGTGGAATTCACCAGTGTCAGGGGCTCATCGATTTCCCTGGAAAGCATATAGGCGTCGCGCATATCTTTTTCCGCAAGGTCCATCCGGTTCTGGTAGTAGTGGAGATAGCTCCTGCCGGTCAATGCCTTGATTCGCGAAGCGTGATCACCGAGCCGGGCGCTGAGATCCACCGTCTCGTCGAAATATTCGGCCGCCCTGGCGAAGTTGCCGAACTCGGTATGCAGACGACCCAGGCTCTGGGTGATGGAAATGCGCAACGATTCACCGGCGTGCTCGGGCAGCAGTTCCAGTGCCGCCCGCATGAGCGGCACCGCCCGGTCCTTTTCACCCAGTTTGTAGTAAGTATCGCCCAGATTAAATAAGGTACTGGCCCTGGACAGGTTGTCGATGCCGCCGATGTCCTTGAACAGACTGCAGGCGGTCTCGAGATAGGTGCTGGCGTCGGTGAGAAAGCCAGAGTTGAGCATGGCGTTGCCAAGGTTCTGGAGAATTGTGAAGCGCTGTTCCCCGTATTCCATGCGGGAGTCCGGTTCTATTTTTTCGAGCATATCCAGGGCGTGTTTGAAGAGCGTGCCGGCGTTCTTGTAGCTCAACCTTTGCAGGGCTTGCTGTCCGGCCTTGATGAGATGGAGCATGGCCTTGGCGTACTGCTTGCCTTGTTCGAAGTGAGATGCGGCGAAACCGTAGGAGCGGGTCTTCCCTGCCAGTATGCGTTGTTCCAGGATGACGGCTATCTTTCTGTGCAGCCACCGCCGTCGCGCGCTGGAGAGTTCTTCGTAGAAGTACTCGCGGAACTTGTTGTGCTGAAAATCCAGGGCGTACTCGTTCGATTCCAGGTGTTCGACCAGGATTCCCATGCGCAGCAGATCACCGGATATATCCAAAATGGTCGATTCCTCAAAACCGAGCAATTCTTCAAGCATGGCGAAGTCGAAGCCGGCGCCGATGACGGAAGCGTATTCCAGCAGCTTCCGATGCTCTTCCTCGAGCTTCTTGAAGCGTTCGCTCAGGACGTCATGAATGGTGGTCGGCATGGATGCTTCCGACGGCTTCACGGCGAACCGCCAGCCCCCAGCCTGGTACTCCAGGTGCCCACGGTCGCGGAAATGGTGGATCATATCGGTGATGTAGAGCGGCACCCCTTCGCTTTCGCGCGCCAGCAGCTCGATGAATTCCTCATCTATATCGTCGCTGCCCAGAATTCCCGCGGTCACTTCGCGGATAGCGCTCCGGTCCAGGCGTTCAAGGTTCATTTCGAGGCAGGCTCGAATGTGACTGAAACCCTCGATCGTTTCCAGCAGTTCCGGCCGCTGCTCGGTATCGTTGCGGTACGCCAGGAACAGCAGGAAGCGGGGCGGCAGGAGCATGTTCTGGATGGTGTGGCCGAATCGTTTGCTTTCGTTGAGTAACTGCTTGAAGAAATCAAGGCTGTCGTCGTCAATGGAATGGAGATCGTCCACGCAGAGCACCAGTGACCTGGCGTGAGCATAATTTTTGATGAAGTCCAGGAGGAAGCGGAAGAAGAAAACCCGGCTGGTTCCCGCCGGAGTTCGCAGCACTCCCGTCTTGATGGTGGGAGATTCGACCATCTGTTCCATGGGTAGAAAATTGGTCAGGAGCGAACCATATGTCTTTAAATACCGCTGGAACAGCGCCGGGAGATTCTGTTGCGCCAGCCGCAGCAGGTTGGCCACCAAGGAACTGAGCAGATCGAATGGTTCCAGCGATCGTCCCACGCAGGTGATATAGATGATGTCATAGCCTTGCTCCTGGGCGATTCTGGCCAGGCTCTGCAGAGTGGTGGTCTTGCCTATGCCCTGCTCACCGGCGAGTAACACATCCCTGAAACCGCCTTCACCCGTGAAAAGCTGGCGGTGACGCCCGGTCACCCATCCAGGTTGCTCCTGGTCCTTGTTTTTCTTTCTTTTCCCGGGGAGCCGCGTCGCGGACTCATCATTCAATTCAGCCATGCGCTCCACGATGGCGATCAGGTCGCCGGCTGAGCTCAACCGATCGGATGGTTCCTTCTCGAGAAGCTTCATGATGAGCCAGTTGACGTCTTCCGGCACCCGTGGATTAGTGCTCCTGGCCGGTGGTGGGGTCTTGTGCACATGGGCGAGGAGCATCTCCACCAGGCTCGTCTCGGTGAAAGGAAGCCGTCCGGTGGTGAGTTTGTAGAGCATCACTCCGAGCGAATACAGGTCCGATCGGGCGTCCAACTGAAGCCCCTGGACCTGTTCAGGAGAGAGATACGCGGGGGAACCGATGATCATTTCTCCGGTTAAACTGGACGGTGAGGAAACGTCCCTGGCGACGCCGAAATCCATGAGCTTGACGATTTGCTGGGCATTGACCATGACATTGCCGGATTTCAGATCGCGGTGAACGATCCGTCGTTCGTGAATGTACTCGAGAGCCCGGGCCAACTGCAGGCAGCAATCCAGCAGAAGCTGCCGGGCGGGCCTGGTGTCCAGAACCTCGCACAGGGGTGTGCCGTGGAAGGTGAGATACTCCGCGATCGTGGGGCCGTCGATGTACTCCATGACCATGAACGGCCGGCCCTGAGTGCGGCCGTAATCGAACACCCGCACGATGTTTTCATGGGATAACTGCAGCATGTAGCGGAATTCGCGCTCGAACCGCCGGGTCTTGTCCTGCTCCATGGCGATGTTGCCGTACACCACCTTGATGGCAACCAGCCGCTCGCTGCCCTTGTCCTCGGCCAGGTACACCTGCCCCATGTTGCCATGACCCAGTGATTTGAGGATCTGGTATTTATCAGGCAATTTGGGATATCGCTCGCTTTCCATGTCGCTCCACCCTGGCGGCATCGGGGCCGGTCCGCAGCCGCTACAGGCCGTCCGGTATACCGCAACCTGGCTCCGCAGCGCTTGCAATAAGGAAACAGCATACATACTGTAGTACGGGACCGCAACCGCTGTCACCACTTTCCACGGCGGCATAGGCCGTGTCGTGAGGCGGCCGGCACGCTGCGGCGATGCGATCGGGGCAGCGGCGGACGTGGCTTACAACCCACCGGGCTGAGGTGGAAACAGGCGAAGGAGACCCATGGCGGATGCACCGGATTTGTTCAGCAGCAGCCTGAAGCGACTCCAGGAACAGTCGGCGCCGCTGGCCGCCCGCCTGCGGCCTCGCACCCTGGACGATTTCGTCGGCCAGGAGCATATCATCGGTCCGGGGCGGCTGCTGCGCCGCGCCATCCAGGCCGACCAGCTCTCGTCACTGCTGTTCTGGGGACCGCCCGGCTCCGGCAAGACCACTCTGGCCGCCATCATCGCCAATACCACGAAGAGCAGGTTCCATACGATCAACGCCGTGCTTGCCGGTGTCAAGGATATCCGGGCGGCCATCGCCGCCGCACAAGAGCGATTATCGCACTATAGCCAGCGGACCATCCTGTTCATAGACGAGGTGCACCGCTTCAACAAGGCGCAGCAGGATGCGCTTCTGCCCCACGTGGAAAGCGGTACGTTGATACTGATCGGCGCCACCACCGAGAATCCATATTTCGAGGTAATCAAGGCGCTGGTCAGCCGGTCCCGGGTATT
>JAFGDC010000625.1 GCA_016932295.1 candidate division CSSED10-310 bacterium | reverse complement strand
GCCGAAGTCGGCGGCGTGCCGGATGAGTCGGAGCACTTCGGCGCTCCTGATCAGTGCCTTGGTGGGGATGCAACCCCAGTTGAGGCAGACGCCGCCTGGACGATCGCGTTCAACAATGGCGGTGGTGAGACCGAGTTGAGCGCAGCGGATGGCGGCGACGTACCCGCCAGGTCCGGAACCTATAACCACGACATCATAAGCGGATTGGGCCATTGGGCAACTCCTTTCCACGGCGTCGGGCGGCCCCACCCATCGACAGGTGGGGAGATCGCCGCCAGGCGTTGATGGCATACGATAGCAATCGGCGGGAAGGCTGGCAACCGATTGCGGATTACGGATTCGTGATTTTCGGTCAGGGATTAGGGAGCGCGTGGCACTTGAGGGAGCGCGTGGCGCCAGCCGCGCCCTGGTTTCGCGAGTCGCCAGACTCGCGTCTTTGGCATTCATTCATCATCACATTACTCTCCTCCAATCGTGACCATGCGGGTGGCTGCCATTCCAGTCTTGACGGCTGTTCTAACGGACCGCGGGCTCGCCAGGCCCGCATCAGTGCATCAGTGGTGGGGTATAGGGAATCAGCGCGATGATTGACCCATTTCTCCTCTAGATGCTAGTTTCAAGGAGACTGACCGCGGCGATGGGGAGCAGGATGCGCGCATGCAACAACTGGTGACCGTGGCGATGGTTTCCTGGCTGGCAGGCCTCGCTTCCTTTGCCATCCTGTGCTTTTAGCAACAGGAGCACACTTCACAGGAGGAGACACCATGTTCGAAACCATGACACCAGCGCACAGCGCGGCTCTCGATGCTATTATCAAAGCCCGGCGCACCGTGAGGGAGTTCAATCCTGATCAGCTCAGCCGGGAAACCGTCGAGGCGATCATCGCGGCGGGTCTGATGGCGCCGTTCGGGGCTCTTGCCGTGGCTGGAATGCACGATTTCAGAAAGATCTTCGTCATTCGCCGCGGGTCGGCGACGATGGATGCGCTGGTGGACCTGATAAAAAAGCGAATCGCCAGGCAAGCCGACGAACTCGAAAAAAGAGCCGGTCAGGTTCCCTTCGTACAGATTCTTAGGCGTGCCGGGCGGGAAGGTATACCTGCACTGGCCACCGCACCTGTTTTCATCGTCGTGGGTGAAAAAAAGGGGATGCCGCCAGTTGCATCGCTGTCGCTCTGCTACTGTCTGCAGAACATGTGGTTGAAGGCGACATCACTGGGTGTCGGACTTCAGCTCGTCAGCGTGACGATGCAAATGGAGGACGATCCTGACTTCTGCGCGCTCCTGGACATTCCCGCCGGGGACTATGCCCTCGACGGATGTGTGCTGGGTTATCCCGCGGATGAGTATCGCCCCCATGCGGTGGAGTATCCAACCCTGGAGAGAGCGGTACGCTGGCTGTAGCCTTCCACGAAGCGTTATCCTAACCGACCGCCGACCTGATAGAGCGCGTGGCGCCAGCAAAGGGAACGCGTGGCGTTTGAGGGAACGCGTGGCGTTTGAGGGAGCGCGTGGCGTTTGAGGGAGCGCGTGGCGCCAGCCGCGCCCTGGTTTCGCGAGTCGCCAGACTCGTGTCTTGGTCCTCTTTTCGTGCAAGTCTGAATGGAGCGTCATCCCATCTGACCGCTATCTCAATCACAGACAGTGGATATCGCACCGGCTCCCTCCCTTGACGGATAGGTGTCTACCGGGTTTACTGGCAGTGTCGCCCAGTACACAACACTTCGACGGATTTTCCGGGCGGCACGGGGAACACTCATGAGCGCCATGTTCAGTCCGACCAACCTGCTGTTGTTTCTTCCAACCCTGTTGATGGTCCTCATGGTCATCGACTTCGCCCGGCGCCGTCCCGATTGGTACTGGCTGCTCATCATCCTTTTCTTCGGACCAATAGGCGCCATCATTTACTTCATTGTTGTCGTGATGCCCGATCTCACCGGTGGAACCGCCCGTTTTTCTCTTGGAGGGTCCGACAATCAGCGTATCAATGATATCCGCGCGCAGCTCGCTCACAATCCCTCGCCTCATCTCCAGGCGGAACTGGGGGATCTGTATTTCACCAAGGGCCGGTACCGGACCGCCCTGACGTACCTGGCGGCGGCGCTGGGGCGATTGCCGGATCACCTGCCGGCGCTTTACACGGCAGCTCGTTGCCATCTCAAGCTGGGTGATATCGATCGTGCTGAACCGCTGCTGGCCAGGCTGGTGGAGCAGGAGCCCACGTATGACTACGGCATGGCCATGACGCTGCTGGCGAATCTGTTGTTCCAGAAGCGCCGGCTCGATGAAGCCAGGGTAATGTACGAGCAGGTTCTCTCACGCAACAGTTTTTTGGAAGCGCGATATAATTATGGTATGGTAGTGGACCAGTTGGGAGATACACAGAGCGCTCGCATGCAGATGGAACGGGTGGTAACTGACGGCCTGGGACTGCCGCCGTACAAACTGCGGACGGAGCGCCGTTGGATCAGGCTGGCGAAAACGTACCTGAGGCAGCATCCCTGACGGACCGCGGGCTCGGTGCATCTGTCACGCCGAATGGCGGCGGTCCCGTTGGTGGAAAGGAGTTATGGGAGTATGGGTAAATTGACACGGAACAAGATAATGATTATGTCCACTATACTATTTACTCAAGTGGGCTGCGCAGGTATGACATGGAAGAAAGCCTTAAAGGAGAACACATCTTCTGGATATTATAAATTTCTACAGAGGCATCCCAATTGCCAGTTTAAAAATAGTGCTTCTAAGATGCTTGAGCAGTTCAAGTTTTCTGAAATAGACATCTTATTTTTGTTTACAGACTTTTGGCAGGAGGACGAAGCAGAAGCACGAGATTCTGCCTCTAAATATCTTTATAAATATGTGAAAGAATTCATTATTCCCCAATTAAATCAACAGGGTTTTATAGCAAGCTATATTGGGTTTTCTGGTTATGTTCAACCTCAGGTCGATCATGCCGTATTGACAATTGAATATAAGGAATTGCAGGGAGAAAGATATCAACCATTTGGACATGGCACCAAGATCTGGACAACACTTATACTCGTAGAACCGGTCAGTCTTGAGGTGATTTACAGACAGACACTATATGCTGAAACGTCTTCCAGAGTTGAAGGGTCTTGGGCAAATTTCGGACTATCTGAAAGCGCAAGAGAGAATCTCGCGTATCAATTCCGGGGGGTTACGATCAACCTTCCAAAATACCTCAAGAAGTAAATCATTAACTTGTTCACTTTCACCCTAAAGGACAAACTCAAAGATAGCCATAAACTACTGAACCTATCTTGATGATATTTGTCAGGTAGAAAATGCACACAGCTTTCTTATAATTAAAGCATACGATACTTGTCAGAACGACGACCAGAGTCTGGCAGTTGCAGGAGGCAAAAACAAATTTAGTGAGGTGGTGGAAAAAGCAATCCACCAGGGACCTCAGATCATCACGAAGAGAGGCGTGGAAGTTGCCGTGGTCCTCTCTTCTTCCCAGTTCGCGAAGCTGAAACACTCAAAGTCCAAACTCTCGGAGTTCTTTCATTGCTCTCCCCTCGCCGAAATCGATCTCACAAGAGACAGAAGCGCGTTGCGGATTAGCGACATTGAATGAGCTACCTGATCGATACCTGCGTTATTTCGGAATTGGCAGCCAGTCATCCGGACAACCGGGTGGTAAATTGGATCGACAGTATCGATCCGGAATTCATTTACCTCAGCGTGATCACCATCGGCGAAATCGAGAAGGGGATCCAGAAACTGTCCGAACCGAAGAGGAAACTCACCTTTGCCCAATGGCTGCAAGATGATCTGTTGACCCGGTTCGAAGGCAGGATCGTCTTTCTGGATACCGCTATCCTGCTGGAGTGGGGCGATTGACCGCCAAACTGCAAACCGCCGCAACCCCCATGTCTGCAATCGATTCACTGATCGCCGCGACAGCGCTCCATCGGCGCATGATCCTGGTCACCAGAAACGTGAACGATTTCCTCCATGCAGATCTGGAACTTCTCAATCCATGGACCTGACCAAAATATTCGGTCTTCGTTGCTGAAATTGACCCAACCGCCTGATTCGTCGACACAAACGGATCCCAAGGTGACCTCCCATGAGACCCGGATCCCGGCAGGCCGCTTGACTGAAAACGACAAGCGGAAGTCCAAAGAACAACAGAGATCCATTCCCAGCCTGCAACCACCGTCGGAGAATCTGTCGCGTTTGTGGACAAGCACTCATGGCACGGTCTGAAAACGTGCGAGAACCATCGACAAGACACCTGGAATCTCCCCCGCCTGACACCACCCGAGAAGCCATCGTGAATGCAGCGGTACCAGCTCTTGGCTTCCCTCGTGGTCACGCCGCCATCACATGTTGCGGCAAATTCCGAGCACCGCCCCCGACGGGCAGAACCCGGACCGGCAGCTTTCCATCGCGCATCTTCAACAATCCGCACCATTCCGGTGAGGGTGTCGTTGGGATTTTCCTGCGCTTACAAACAGTAGAAACCTCCGAAGACGGCTGGACACCGGCCTGCTGCGGTCCCCCCACGGCTTGACATCGGAGTGAACCGGCCGTACGATCCACGTGGCTTGAACGAGAACATGCGCGAGGAGGAAACCGATGCATGATGGAAGGATAGAAATCCCCGGCATATCGGCGCGGGCCGCGGCATGCCCCGCCTCACCCATCCGCAAGCTCGTCCCTGTCGCAGACGCGGCAAAACGGGCAGGTAAAAAGGTCTACCATCTCAACATCGGACAGCCAG
>JAFGDC010000624.1 GCA_016932295.1 candidate division CSSED10-310 bacterium | reverse complement strand
TGAGTGAGCGACTCCGTTCGGTTTTCGATGTCGATGTTCTGCTCGTCGACACTCAGAATCCAGTGTAGAAATTGGCTGAAATAGCGGTCACCCCTTGTTCCCCGCTCCGACAGACGCATTGCGGCCGATGTCCGTTATGTCCTCCGGCCGCGTACGAAGATTGCAAAGACCGTGGTTCACCGGATGCGCCACCAGACCGCAGGCAGACCCATATCAGGCTCTGTTCCCAACACCCATGGATTGCTTCGTTGAGTTCTCGCTTACATTTCAAGGAAATGCGGCAGGTGCTTTGGCGCTGACAGGTAGCCTTCTTTCACCAGGTCCTTGAGCAATGGCAGGTCATGCATACCGACTTTGCCGAGGTAGAGCAGTTTGCGCTCTTCGGCGGCGCGCTTCTCGAAGAACTCCGTAACTTTAGCAAGTCCTTCAAGATAAAAGAAATCTTTAGTATACGATCCGGGCTTCGAGGTGTCGGCGATACCAAGCGTCACCCGTTGACCGATATCGAAGGCGGTTTCCGGCGGGAAAAACTTTACCATTGTCGTGAATACATCCCAGAACGACTTTTCGAGAGCGATATGAGTGGCGATAGCACGGGCGGAGATACGCCGGTGGGTTTCCGGATCGAAGCAGTCATTCTGAACTTCGGTATATTCAGCCAGTCCTTCTTCAGTCAGCATGTAATTGGGTAAGCCGGTTCCGAACAGCCGCAGTGGCTGGGCGTAGCCGTTCTCGGCGCGCAGTATGTGAGTGCCTATCTCGTGCACAACGATGGTTTTCATGGCGTTCTCGGGAAACTTCACATCGGCGCGGATGATAAACTCTTTGATCAGATTGTCCACGGCGGCTTTGGCGCCGAATTCTTTCACCACCGTCACTTTCCAATCAAATCCATAATCCGCCATGGCGGTGCGGCACATCTCGGCCGATTCTTCCGCATCCAGCAGGCGCAGGCTGGGTACTGTTTCAGCAAGTTCGATCGTTTCCAGATTTTTCGCCGCCAGCGCCAACAGATCGTTGGAAGGCCGCCCGTAACTGCTCAGCGAGTACTTCGTGACCACGTCGGCGGCATGGCTTTTTACCATTTCGATTTCACCGAGTCGGATCATCGCCTTCAGGTAGTACAAGTCTTCGATGGGATCGCTGCGATCAAGCCCCTCGATGAATTCCGCCAACTCTTTCTCACGAAGGTTCGGCGATGCCTCATACTCGAACGTGGGGTTGTACACCTTGCCATCACGGTAGGCTGCAATGGTTTTTTGCTGCTCCTCAACTCGGTTGGTGGGTGAGAGCCACACATCGAGATCCAGATTGTCTATGATCGTAAAGAATGCTTTGTCGATTCGCCGCCAGCGATTATCGTTGATCCTCATCGTTACCTCCCGAGTTTTCCCCTGAACCACCGCAAGGATTTGTAAGCCGGACTCTCCAGAACCCGATCCCGGAATTGCCTCAGTTCTTCGTGTGCAATGTGCAGCTCACCCAGTTTAATTTTCAATCGGCGCAGGTCCTCCTTCAGGTCATCGCGTTCGCGCTCCATCATGTCAAACCGGTGGTGCCAATCCTCTTTGGCCGAGGTTTCCTCCACGCACCGCTGTTTCACATTCTCAAGTTCCGTCTGAAAGGCTTCTATGACCTCTTGCATCTCGCCAACCTGTTGATCCCGGTTGGCGATTACCGCCTGCTGGTATTCGACCGCTTCCTGCAGGATGGCAGGGCGCCGGGAGCGGACGAATCCATAGAGATGGGTTCCCACCAGGTCGAGTAACCGCGTGAACAGATCACGCCAATGCCCACTGCTCTTCTGATCGCCGCGCTCCCTGAAGGATTCGGTTACCGACCGGAGCGCTTTTATGTCGCCGAGCCATCCCACAAGCATGGTCCGATATACAGGCTCGATATGATCAGCGGTGGCATGAAACAGATTGTAATAGCGATCAACGAGGCGGATGAGACCAGTCGCATCGTCGTACTGGATGAGGAAATGGCGCAGGATCATCATGGCCAGCCAGGTGTGGATATTGCCACTGGGAAAGGCGTGCCAAGGCATGTTCAATTCGTCCAGGATCGATGTCGCCAGAGCCAGTTCGGGCAGTCCCAGGTCGAGATGCTCTTTGAGGGTTTCATGCACGGTCGAAAACTGGTCGGTGAGGAAATCCATGAAGTACGATTCAGCCATCGCGTTTGTGGCGCTTCGGAATGGTCCGGTGATGACCAACAGGCGGCGGCTGACCCGCGCCGCTTCGGAAATAAAAGAAACGCGCTGGGATGGAGCAATGTGCTCCAGTGTGTCCATACTCACCACGACATCGAACGCTTCGTCCCGAAACGGCAGGCAGGTGCCGTCCGCCTGGACGTAGTGTGGGAATTCGCCAGGCTTGATATCGGTCACCACCACCTCGTCCCTGTCCAGAAAGAGCGTGACGGGGAGAAATCCGTGTTGGCCGCCGCCACGCAGGTATCCGCCGATATCGAGGATATGCAACGGTTCTTCCGGCAGACCGCCACACCGGCGCAACTGATCCAGCAACCAGGAGAGATCGTCATATCGTTTGAATTGATCGAATGGTAGTTCGAATTTCCGCCATTCCGTCATTGCATCATTCCTCGCACATGGATTCGACCCAATGCATTCACCTGGAACTCATCTTCCCAAGTACCGTTTCATGACGCGGTAGAATTTGTACGGAGACGTCGCCATCACACGATCCCGGAATTCCTCGAGATTACGGGCATGCTGCCTGGTTTGGGACAGCTCAGATTCGCACTGGGCCACTTTTCGCTCCAACCTCTTGAGTTCCGCTCGCGTTTCCGCATCTGAATAACGCGGGGACTCAACGGAATTCTCGACTGGTTTCCGGGTATAATACCGGTGTTCTGCCAAAAATTCCAACATTCTCAGTTCGAAGAAACCGACCTGTTGACTGGCGGAGTGGCCGTCGCGCAGCATCGGATGCTGCATGAACCGGTGTAGCGGCGCCATGGCGGTATCCCAGGAGAAGCGTTCCCGAACGAGCCGCTGGGCATTGGAACCACGCCTGGCAGCCTCGTCCGGTGATGTCAGCAGGTCTCTCAGTACTTTCCTGAGCGCCGACTGGTCCGCCGGATTGACAAGCCAACCCGCTTCATACTCCGCGATATGCCGTGCCAGTTCAGCATAATTGTTGTAGATGACCGGCACTCCACACCACATGTACATCACGGTGCGCACGTTGAAAGCAATTTCCCGCTCGATATTCGGAAGCATCACATCGAAGGCTGCCGTGCACGTACTGATGGTCTTTACAAGGTCGTCGAACGGTGCGATTCCATGAAAGACGACTCTATCACTGCCGCGGATGCGCTCCAGGAGCGTTGCAAAAGCGCCGGCGGGTACCGGATGTATTGGATGTGGTCCCCCGAAGAACTCCAGCCGCGCGCATTCGTGCGCTTCGATCTCATTGACCAGGGCTTCCAGGAGATCGCCGGGATCCTGCCAGGGAAGGAATATGCCGCTGAAGGCGATACGGGGTTCAGTGGAAGGCCGCGCAACAGGCTGATCGGGCGGCATGCAGATCGGTGCGACGTGAAGCGGAGTCCTGGTGACGTCGACCCCGGCAGCCATCAACCAGGGCGTGAAATATGCTTTCTGAACAGCGCCGGCACAAATGAAACAATCGGCCCGGCTGAGTGCGCCGATCTTCTCCACGGCGCTCTGTTCCAGGCAATCGGGCTGCATGAAGAGGCGTTCGAGCACGTGCGGACCGGCGAGATCCAGGACCACGGGAACCGGGATGGATTCCCCCACACCAGCCAGCACCGGCCAGTGGCAGAACACCACGCAATCTGGATCGACCTGGTTGATGATCGCCGCCGCATCTGGTGGGGTAAAGGCATATTTGACGATATCAGGTGGCGGATCAGCGTGAGTACGAAGGGCTGATGCCGGGATCGAGTAAATGACCTCGTACCCCTTCGCCTTCAGTGATTCGCCTA
>JAFGDC010000623.1 GCA_016932295.1 candidate division CSSED10-310 bacterium | reverse complement strand
GTGCTGGTAGGGGTGTAGGTGGGAGTGAGGGTCGGAGTGAGGGTGGGAGTCAGGGTGAGGGTTGGGCTCAAGGTCGGAGTGAGGGTGGGTGACCGTGTCGCCGTGGGGGTGAGAGTGGGGGTTTGGGTGGGCGTCAACGTGGCGGTGGGACTCAGGGTGGCCGTAGCGGTGGGGGACAAGGTCGCGGTCGGTGTCGGAGTGGGGATATCGCCGGTTACCTGCACTACATCGATACCCCATTCCATGTCGTTGGTGGCGACATAATGCCAACGCAGTTTTACGTTGGATTGAGAATCCGCCCAGGCCAGACTGTACTGGCGATAGCCGTCATCATCGCCATCGTTGTAGGAATAGCGGACCACCAGATAGGGCCAGGTGACGCCGCCGTCAGTGCTGCCTTCCACGTCGCCGTAAGCATTGGGATCGTTCCCGGTAAGCCATTGGTTTCGGATATACAGTTTGCTATTGACCAGTCCCGTGAGATCGATCACCGGGGTGTGCAACTCCTCATCCTGAGGATTGGTGCCATCATATGGAGCCAGAGCGAGATAGCTGGAACTCCCCGTCCAGAAATAATCGTGACGCCAGTCCAGGCCAGCGGCGTTACTCACCACGCTCCATCCGGTCGGGAATGAGATGCCGCCTGTGTCATTGAAATCCTCATATAAAACGGCCGGGCTTGTGATCAGCAGTTCATCCGGATTGTTGGCAAAACCGTCGATACAGTTCCAGCCGCCGTCGGTGATCTCGGTATCGAGATCATAGAATCCGGTTTCAATCCCAAACATGACATCGACATCGCTGATGGTTGCAGTGTAGGTGCCGGTACCGGTCTTGGTTATCGTGACACCATCGCCATGTGTGGCGTTGTCTGCCACCAGCCAACGATAGCCGACATCGCTGCTGATCATCATACTGACCGTGAAGGCATCCACCGGGTGATCGTCGGGATCGGAAAAATCGACACTGAAGGTGACTGTATCACTGCCGATGTTGGATACCGATCCAGGATTCACGCTGGTGGCCCCGGCGGCGATGACGGGGGGTGATCCGGGCGCCGTGTAGGTCACCAGGAGCCGGGGCTGGCCCTGGCCATGACTCTGGTTATCCCAATACCACAACGTATTGGATGCGCCGGTAAAATCGCAGCCGAAGGAGAACCAGTTTTCCGGGAGTTGCGCTTTGAGATCCACGTCGGCACTGGCGCCAAGATCGTAGGTTTTCCAACCGGTGGAACTTTCCGTGCCGGAGGCGTACAAGGTCCCATCTCCACTGTCCGGCCACAGGTCACTTTTATTGAAGTAATTGCACAAGGTGTGCACTTCATGGAAATCAAAAGAGAAGGTCCCGCCGAACCAGGCGGCCATGTAGATGGCGGTGGATACATCGGTGATGGTGGTCCCGTCTCCGATGCTCCTGACATCGAATTCAATATGGGGTCTGAATTCACCATACGAGCTGTAATGTCCCACATAGCAGACATAATGCAAACCATCGCCCTCGCAGTATGAACAGGAATGATAGGACGAGACATCGGCGGCCGCCCTCGACTCCAGCGGCTGCCATTCTCCTCTTTCATCGAGGTAGTTGACCGGACTGGATGCGATAACCGCCGTGATGGTGCCGTCATCATTGCGGTAGTGCCGGGAGCAGGCATCGCGCAGCGTCACGATCTCGCGGGCGGTATCGAGATCCAGGACTCTCTCGACCGGCGGCGGCTGAATCTGGGGCGGGACGATGGCCGGAAGGGTCAAAGAATGATGTTCATGCGCATGATACGGTCCCGCCGTTCCGGGACAGTGGACAGGGCATGGCACGATTTCACCGCTGGTGATTCCCGGGACGGCGACAGCCGTCATCCACACCAGAACGGAACTCACCAGTAACGTCATGACACTCTTGCTTTTCATGAACACCTCCATCGAAACTGCATCAAGGATGGAAAAACTGCCAATATTTCTTTACGGAGCAGTATAACCGGGCTTTCCAGCCTGTCAACCGATGCTCGTCCGGAGGCAGAACCTCATTCGGAGATCGTCGCCGGACAGGAATTCTTACAGGCACGCCCTGGAAACGCGGCGACGGGCGCCGCGCATGGCCCAGGCATACTCACGGTTGCGCCATGCCGGACAACGTTCGCGGTGGAAACGAAGTCAGCGGGGCCAGCCGGCGCATGAGGCAACAGCTTCGGTTGCCGGCATGAGTTCCTGCGAGGCAGGGAATTATGCGAAGCGAGCGGTATCATCCACCGGTCATTAGATGAATGATCTGGACATCATCGCGGTCCGTCAACCGCGTCGATTCGTAGCGATCCGTCCTGACCAGGCGGCCGTTGAGCTTAACGAAGATGAGGGGGTGGGTGTACCGCATTCGGCTGATAAGTTCACTCACTGTTTCATCCGGCACCCATTCGATGCATTTTCCATTGACGGTGATCATCCGGTCACCTCGTCCCGCCACCTCGTCCCGATTATCGCGACCGGCGCCGGCCGGGCGCCGGCACTGACGATCCGTCATGATTCCTGCAACGGTTCCACCACCTCGACCACATAGGGAAAATCGATGCCAAGGCTCCTGAGTTTTTCCACCGTGGGGACGCCGTTTTCGGTCCAACCGCGGCGGTGGTACACGGCGTCCAGCAACTTCTCATACTGATCTTCCCGAAAGGCTCGCAACGCCTTCATTTTTTCCTCGGTGGACTTGCCTTCCGGATCAAATCCCACTTTCTCACGCAACTGTGTATCGTACCGTTCCACGCGGGATTCATACTCTTCGACCGTCACCGGCCCGACCGCCCGGTAGGGAGGATAATCGTGCCGTCTCAGCCCCTTACCCATACGAATGTTGAAAACCCGCTGGAAGTTGTAGACCACTTCCGACTGACGGATGAGTTCTTTCGGCCCGATTTCGATACCGGTCATGCCGCTGAAGAAATTGCAGTAACCCTCCACGTGCTTGGGCACCTTGTGGGCTTCCTCGTACTCCGAGTTGTCGGCCGGCACCACATCGTTCCACGGGAGCTTGCAGAGGCCGTTCAGGCCGAACCAGGTGCGGAAGAACGGAAACCATGAAAGTGCTTCGGCCTTGTCTTCGAAGGTGGGGATCTGGTTATTGACCTGGTCCATGAAGATGAGCCAGGCTTCATCGTGCTGGGGTCCCTTGTTGGCGATGGCGTAGCCGCCTTGCTGCGCGAGCGATTCCTTGGTCACGTACTCGGAGAATTCGAGCCCCTTGACCTCCATGCCGATGTCGTCGAGAAAGTCGCGGTCCGCGCCGTAGTGTTCCGCGAAGTACCCTTTCATGTACCTGATGCCTTTGCCAAAGACCAGCGCGAAGCCCTTGCCTTCCGTCATCCGATGCAGCAGCTCGAGAGCGGCCCCGGCATTGCCGAAATGAAGGTCCAGTCCGTCGGTCTTGTCCATGTCGAGGATGCCCGCCTCGTAACATTCCATGACGAAAGCCAGGGTGGTGCCGAAGGAGATGGTGTCCAGACCGTAGGTATCACAATAGAAGTTGAGTTCCGCCACCACGTCGGGATCGAAGACGCCGATATTGGAGCCGCAACCGGCAACAGTTTCATATTCAGGGCCGTCCACCAGCACCCTGTCACCCTTGTATGGGCCGGACTTCAGTTCGAACCGGTTGATGCCGTGGGCGCATGACATGGTGCAGCCGAGCCAGCAGCCGTCCGGTACGTTCTGCTGGAAGTAGTTGTCGCTCCAG
>JAFGDC010000622.1 GCA_016932295.1 candidate division CSSED10-310 bacterium | reverse complement strand
CGCCAGCGAATGGAGCGCGTGGCGCCAGCCGCGCCCTGGTTTGCGCGGCGGGACCCGCCGCCCCACCTCGTGGGTTCGCGCGTGGATCTTCTTGCCAGCCTTTTGAGTGTCAACGCTTCTCATTGAAAGTAGAGGATTCCAGGTCCGACCCCGAATGTCCAGTCGTAAGTCCTTGAGCACCAACGCTTCACATCGATCATTGCAAGATTCCGGGTACGACCCCATTGGAAAGAATTCCGCCTGGTTTCTGTAGTAAACTGTGAGTTATACGTAATGCATCTGTTTTCGCAGGACGACACAGTGTCTTTCAAACTGATCCCGGCACTACCACCGGCAGACAGAATCCACCCCGGAATCCTTATGTCGAAGTTCAGGGTCGCATGTGTTGACATCTCCGTCGATTTCAATAACAACTATGCGAAGTACATTTTTCAGAGTGCTGTTTTCCGTAAAAATGAAATGATATGAGGAGGTAAAATGAAGCGTTTGGTTGACATCATATATCTTATTGGCATTGCCTGCGCATGGTGCCTGGTCCCGATTGCCGGGATCGGGGCAGCCTGGAGCACCGATCCGGTCAATAACACGAGGGTGCACCCCACCCAGATCAACCAGGATGATCAGCGGATCATTCCCCTCTCCGACGGCGGCTACATGCTGGCGTGGATCTTCGGAGAGGGCGGCCTGATGGTGCAGAAGTTCGATTCGAACGGTGACCGCCAGTGGGGAACGGGCGGCATTGAGATCCGTCCGGACGGCAGCGATGTCGAGGTGCCGAGTATCTGTGACGCCGGCGCTGGTGGCGGCTTCATTTTCTGGCGTGAACCGGGTGCGGGGACCCGGGAGGTTCACGGCCAGAGGATTTCCGTCGCCGGTGTGCAGCAATGGGGCGTTGGCGGCGTGCTCGTTTCATCCGCCGGAATCGATGGTGAATGCATGTTCGTGGTTGATGACGAGCAGGGCGGCGCGTACGTGGCGTGGATGGAAGAGGGTGTCAAGGGTGCCAAAGGGGAAGGCATCTATTGCCAGCGGGTCAGCGCCGCCGGCGCGGGGTTCTGGCCCGTGCCGCTGCACGTCAGCGGAACTGAAGGATTCAGTCCCAAGGTCGAGAAGGATGGCGCGGGTGGTCTGCTGCTGGCCTGGGTGGAATCGGATCCTGTCTACGAAGAGAATGTATACAGCCAGCGTATCGCGCCTGATGGCACCTTGCTGTGGGGCGCCGGCGGGGTGATGGTGAGCGGTCTTCTCGCAGAATACAAGGGATGCCCGCGTCTCATCTCCGACGGTGCCGGCGGGGCCTTTATCACCTGGTGCCAGTTCGATGAGAGTTCCGGACACCTGCGCATGCAGCGGGTCATGGCGAATGGCAGCGTGGTGTTCGATCCGGGCGGCATGACCATGGGAGTGTATTTTACCGACGATCCGAAGCACGAGTTGGTGATGGACGCCTCCGGCGGCGCCATCGTCACTTGGTATGACTCTGATTCCGGTAATTTGTGCGGCCGTGGTTTCAACAGTTCTGGTTCCAAGATTTGGGGTCAGAACTATTTGACATACGGCATCTCCATCACGAACATCGCCGACTATCCGCGGTATCTGGTTTCCGATGGGCATGGCGGCGCCATCGCCGTTGTCACCGCCAACAGCGAGGTGAAGTCCGGTGACGACGTGATCGCCGTCCGGGTGACTTCCGCCGGCGGCCAGCCCTGGGGGTATACCGGCGTGGCCCTGGCGACGCATGGCGCCGGCTCGCCGTGGGATGCGCGGGTCGCACCCTGCGCCACCGGTGACGGCGGCGCCGTTGTCCTGTGGCGGGACGACCGCCTCGAGGTTGAAACGCTCTACATGCAGGCTGTGAATGTGAACGGGTTGCTGGGCGATCCATGCTCTCAGAACAGTTCGGCATGGACAAACGACACGGAGAATAATCTCAAGGTCTCCGAAGAACAGAACTACCAGTTCGGCAACCAGTTCATCGCCGACGGCCAGGGCGGGTACCTGTTCTCCTGGTTCCATGCCTCGCCCATGCGCAACGCGGGTGTGTATGCACAGCGCCTCGATGCCACCGGTGACCGGATGTGGGGTGCGGATGGAATGATACTGGGCGCGGTGGGTGTCAGCGGAAGCAGCGCGAAGATGTGTCCCGACGGCGCTGGCGGCGGCATTTTCTGCTGGAGCGATTACAGGAACGGCGCGAACGAATTGTTCGCTCAGGATGTCGACGCATCCGGGAATCCCCAGTGGACAGCCGGTGGCATCCCGGTGTCGCCTTCCGGCGAGGACTGCTGGTGCCAGTTCGTGGCCGGTGATGGCAACGGCGGCGCGTACATGGTCTGGTATGGCGGCGCCGGGGAGAAGGGGCCGTACGGACTCTACTGCCAGCACGTCAATAATGCCGGAACCGTGCTGTGGGGTTTGCCGGTATACCTGGGCACGCCCGATGCCTATTCCCCGAAAATTGAAGCAGACGGATCAGGAAACGCACTGCTCACGTGGATCCAGGAAGAATCCGTTACCGGCGCGGATATCTATGCGCAGAAATTGGATCCCGCGGGTCAGGCACTGTGGACGGGCGGCGGTGTGATCGTGTGCGGTGTATCGGGAGACCAGTACTGCCCCAGGATAATGGCGGACGGCGCCGGCGGCGCGCTCATCCTGTGGAGGGACCAGCGGTCCGGCATGGGGGAGACCCTGTACATGCAGCGGATCCTTGCGAACGGTTCAGCCGCGTGGGCGGCCGGCGGCGTGCCCGTTTCGGATCTGTGCTCTTACATCGACGGCCATGCGTTCACCGCCGATGGCGCCGGCGGCGCCTTCGTGACCTGGATGTCCGGTGATGACAACATGATGTACACCGGCCGGATCGACAGCATGGGCAATGATGTCTGGGCAGGCGCCGTGCAGCTCACCAATGCAGGGTATTGGGTTACCGATGTTGCCGATGGGATTCATGCGACGGTGAGTGACGGCATCAGCGGCGCCATCGCGGTGTTCTGCG
>JAFGDC010000621.1 GCA_016932295.1 candidate division CSSED10-310 bacterium | reverse complement strand
GATCGTATCCGTAGCCTCAGATGATCTCGATGGTCGCGCAGGTCCATGCTGGATGGGCGGCGCGGCGGCCGGCGGCAGGATGCCTGGATTGATCATGGGCAGCCTCGAACCGTTCCCGCCACGGTTGAAAAGTGCGCGTGGCTGCTATAGTATCTGCACGAATCATGTGCCGCTCAACACAAGAGGTTCAGTGATGAAGGTGAATTGGATAAAAAAGCTGAACAGGTTAGGCCGGATCGACGATGACAATCCGGTGGAAGTCATCAGGGGCGCCGGGATCACCATTGCGACATACCGGCGGCTGCGGGCTCAAGGCGCCTCCGACGAGGACCTGCTGGCCCGTTATCCACAACTCAGCCCCATGCAGTTGCAGTACCTGGCCACACACCTTGATTCGCATGATTGAACCGGTCCATGGGTGGATATGACCTGAAAGGCGTGTTGCGGGTTATCGGCCTGGCCGAACTTGTAAATCTCCTGCAAAGCAGCGCCAAGAGCGGCTTCCTGGATATACGCAGCGGCGCAAGCCGCTCCAGGCTGGGATTCCGGCGCGGTGAAATAGCCATTATCCATACCATGAACACTAACTGGAATCTGTTGAAGATGGTACATAATCGCGGCCTGTTGTCGCCGGACGAACTGAAGGAAGCCGAAGTGTTGTGCGACGACGTGGAACGCTACGCGGGAATCGCATTGCTCCAGCATGGCATGCTCGATCCCGGTACCGTCATGGAACTTACCAAGGAACTCATCCCCCAGGAAATGGCGGACTTGCTCAAGCTTCGGGATGGCGAGTTTCAGTTTGTTGAAAGCGATGTGGCGGATTTCATGCCGCTTCCCGTGTCGATGTCCGTGCCTTTCGTCATGCTGCATGCCGTCCAATTGTTGGACGAGATTCAGCGGAACGAACTGTCGGCGGCGGAGGAACGCGGATTGGATATCAAACCACGAGTGGGTAAACTGATCCAGGTGCGGGACGGAAGAGTGCTGGAGAATCATACGCTGCGATTAGGAAGTAATACCATCGGTACGGATTCCACGGTTGAGATACGGTTGCCGGATGAGCCCGGCGTGAATCCCCGACACGCCAGGATCTATCTCACCGGTCTCAACTACTTCCTGGATAGCCTGGCAGGAGCCACGGCGGTCCGCGTCAACGGTCTGCCGGCGGAGAAGCAGCAGTTGTACGACGGCGATGAAATAGCCGTCGGCTCGTACCGGTTCCTGTTCCACAGGATGCTTCTGGATCGCCGCACCGGCGTGGCTCTGCGTTGAAACGGTCCGCCGCCGGTGCCGTTTTCCGCGGCGACGCCGCACTGGAGTGCGCATGAAGACCCTGGAAGAACTCTTCCGTGATCAGGAAGCGGTGCTGCTGGATTTCGATGGCACCCTGGCTGATTCGGAACCGTACCATTATCTCACCAACCGGGCTGCGTTCGCGATCTACGGGCACCATATCGATGAGGCGGAATACTACCTGTTCTGGACATCGAAGGGCGAGGGACCGGCAGGGGAGATCCGGCGCCACGGGCTTCGGGCAATAGATCCGGAGAAGGTGCGGGAACACAAGAGATGTCTCTTTCAGGAGGTCTGTGAGAGCGGTGCTGTGAAACTATTCCCCGAGACGGCTGAATTGTTGGCATGTCTTGCATGTTCGTCAATGGCAGCCGCCATCGTGACCAATTCGGAACGATCTCATGTCGAGGCGGTGCTTGCCACCAACGGCGTTCCGAAACCAGGTGTTCCGATCATCACCGGCGGCGCTGGTTTCCGGCCCAAGCCCCATCCGGATCTTCTGCTGCATGCCGCAGATGTTCTGGACACGGCGCCCAGGCGTTGCGTGGTGATCGAAGATACGGAGAAGGGACTCGAGGCGGCGCGCGCCGCCGGGATGCGCTGCAGCCTGGTGCCGGTACCCTACCTGACCATTGACGTGCGGGGTGCGGCGGACGGTATGCATTCGCTGTCCGCGCTGCTGGAATTCTTCAAGAAACGATTTCGAAAGGGCTCCGGCGATCAGTGGTGATAGATGATCTTCACCTTGTCCCGGGCGTCACCGATTTCAACTCTCGACACATTGAGTCCGATTTCCACCAGTTTGGCATCGATCTCCTCGAAGAGGATCCGCGCCAGGTCCTCGATAAGCACCCGGGTCGACTGGAATGATGGATGGTTGTTGAGATTCATGGAATCGTACTTGGTGATTTCCCGTTCGACGATGTCGACGATCCCGCGCATAGGCAGAAAAATGTCTTCCGGTGACGGCAGTTCCACCAGTGCACCGATAATGAGGTGATGTTCATGGAGGATACCCTCCATCTCATCCTCGCCTTGGATTTTGTGAAGAATGTCGATTTCTTCCCGAACCTGGATTTCGTACATCCACAACACTCCTGAAACAGCTCAACCATTCCAGAAGCCGCCGGAATTGTCAAGCCGGGGAGCTGTTTCACCTTTGGTTTCGATATACGCCTGAGGTGGATCAGTAGTGAGGAGAGGTTGCCTGACGAAAAGCGTATTCGTGTGCCTTCAGTGGTGGCGTTATCAGCGCCACTGGTTTGGCGGGGGCGGATGAAGGACCAATCAGACCACGCCAAGAGTGCATGTGATCAATCCGACGCGTCGCCCCTGCACATAAAGACTGTCAGTTCACTCTTGCATGCAGTCACCACCCCTCCCGTCTGCTCACCGCGTCTTGTCATGTTCGAGTAACGCCAGCAGTGCATCCTTTGTC